>NZ_JBSQYM010000042.1:0-21855 GCF_055140805.1 Orenia sp. | reverse complement strand
TTAATTAATCTTTTAATCTTTAATTCGTGTTAATTCGTTGCTAATCTTTAGCTTTTGATCTTTAGTCTTTTATTACACTTTAGACTTGGATATCTATAATAAACTCCACTATTAATAGTGGAGTTTATTATTTGATTTTTCTTTAGATTTTTCTCGCTCTTCACCATTAATAATATCAGAAAACAGTAAATAATCATCTATTATATCCTCGCTTGATAAAAAGTCTGCCATTTCAATCTCTTTTTTATCTTTAACAAACCTATTAAACACTTCATTGTTATCTTTATCCATCATACTATGCCCCCTTTTAAATCTTTATGAATAACTAGTAGTTAATACGATACAACTAATAATAAAGTGTTACATAATGAAGATATTACGACACTTTTAAAATTAGCGTGAGTGGATGTGTGAGTGTGGGTGGGTGGCCAATAAAAAGAAGTGTTACACACACTCACACTCATAGCTCACACTCGACACACAGTGTCGTAATATCTCTCTTTAGTCCCGTGACTAATTAAAAGTTAGAAAAATACATCCTTACATCTAATACTATTCCCAATAATCTTTAAATAGTATTATTTTAATAACTAAATCTCTTATTCTTTAGCCCAAGATAATATTTCTTCTATCACAGCAACTCTTCTCTCTTCTATAGTATCAAAGTCCATCGCTTCAATATAAGGCTCTTCTAATTTATCATGTAACATCTTAGCTTGCTTAATTGCCTCATGGGCATTATTCATAACTATACTATAACGCTCTTCAACTCTAGCAATCTTCATAGCATTCTTTTCAATAACCTCTAGTGCAACACATTCTAACATATCAATTAATTGATCTCCTGTTCTAATAGGATCAACTACATGGGGAGCAGTTCCATCAATTAAGGCTACACTCAACTTAGGAACTACAATCATATCTATACTAGCTGGATCAAAGGAACAGTGAAAATAATTCACTGCAAAACCTCTCTCTCTAACAGCCTGAGCTACCTTCTTCATCAAGGTAGATTTACCAGTACCAGGTCTGCCTTTGATAATATAACGAACCTCTATATCTTCAGTTATATTATCAAAATAATCTACAGCTCCCTTAGGAGTAAAAGCACTACCAAAGAGGTGCCGTTCTGCCCCAAATTCTTCTGCCAGCTTAATTCCAGCTAAGATATCATCAATCAACTTCTGGGTTCTTCGGTTAGCTTTTTGGAAGTCCATTCCTTCTAGATAGTACTCTTCCCATTCATCATGAATCAACTTAGCCTCAGCCAAATAAGCATAAGCTCTATTAAAGGAGTTACTGATACTCTGACTTAAAAAGACTATCTGCTTTTTATTCTCTTCTAATATATCTCTATCCCAATAACGACCTAAATTTATAATTTCATCAACAGCCCCAGGATATTTAGGATCTACTATATGGGGTGCTGTTCCATCTAATAAAGCTACACTCAACTTAGGAATTACAATCCCATCTAAAGAGTCATTATCTGAAGAACACCAATGAAATTCAACATCATAGCCTCGCTCTAGCATATCATTCCCTATTCTTTTCATAAAGGTAGACTTTCCTGTACCAGGTCCACCCTTGATTACAAATAACCTTTCACAGTTATAAGGCAGATACTCATAAAAAGAATAAAACCCCTTACTTGTATTACCACCAGGATAGTAATTTTTAACCTTTCCTTTAGCCATAAATTTCCCTCCTTTGTCACTTCCATATAATATATATGTCAGAAAAGCTGACTTTATGGCTAGAAATATGATAAATTTTAGGTATAAAAAGGGAATTTAGAGCAGAGCTTATCAACTAAAAAAAGCTAAGCCCTTTTTTAAGAACTTAGCCTTTTATAGCTACCCAAGCATAATTCGTGAATCTAGAATAAAATTTAGCCATAATGCTATATAGAGATAATGGTACACTTTCGTGTCAGGAATCGGGAATATGGAATCAGTCTGTTTTACTGATAACTGGTTCCTGACTCCTGATTTCTAAAATTGTCGCTATTAGGTGGATAGGTGGTTTGGTGGGTGGATTAAACCTAACTACCTAGCTACTAACTACCCAAGTAAAAAGTGTCACACTATCTTTCTACTGTTTCATTCTAAAACTGTTTATCTATATCACTCTTATTTAGTCAACTACTTCGTCAGCCCTCTTAATCATATCATTCATACTCTTATGAGCATCTTTGCTTTCACTGTTTTTTAAAATATGAGGGGTAATATACATAACCAACTCAGTTTTAGAAGAGTCATCACTCTTGGAACGAAATAGCCTTCCTAACAGAGGTATATCCCCTAAAATAGGAACTTTATTAACGGTTTTAGAACCATTATCCTGTAGCAATCCACCAAGCACAATAGTCTGTCCATCCTTGACCCTAACAGTTGTACTAATCTCTCTACGCCCAATATCAGGAGGACGACTCTGGTATTGAGCCTTCATATTACTGATACTAGGCTTTAATTCTAGAGTAATCGATCCTGAATTACTGACCCAAGGTGTCACCTCTAAGGTAATCCCAGCATCAATACTCTGATACTTCATCTCCTCATTTCCATCTTCATCTGTATTGATAACCTCATAATAGGTTACATCAGAAACCTCAATTGTCGCCTCTTGTCCATTTAAAGTTGTAATATTAGGATTTGCCCTAATCGTAGCTTTACCATTAGAGATTAGGGATTGGAGATTTAATCTGAAGTTATCAGAGAAGTTAATAATTGATTTATAACTTAATTTACCTAAATCATTATCAAAAAGGGTGATACTATCCTCTCCATCTTCTAATTGAGAGCTTAAACTTAATGATGAGCTGTCACCTTTTTGATGGGAGATATCTATAATCAGAGCATCAACAACGATTTGAGGAATCTTCTGATCTATCTTTGTCACATACTCTTTGACTCGTTCAATCTCACCTTGAGTTCCAGTAACCATAATTGCATTCTGCTCCTTTATCACCTTAACATTGGCAGCTGGTATATTACTAGGTAGAGTTTTAACAACTTTCTCTGCCTGTAAATATTCTAGAGGAATTAGTTCACTACCTGTCAAGACTGAAGAGGAGGGGCTATTGACATTCTTCTCACCAACCAAGTAGACATCACCTTTTTTGATATAGGTATAGCGCCCTCCTGCCAAAATCAGATTGATGGCATCTTCTATAGGTATATCATCTAACTTTAAATTTATCTGCTCTCTAATAGGACCAAATAAGACCATATTAACTTTACTGATTTGGGAGATACTTGTCAAAATATCACCTAAATTAGCATCCTTAGCCTCCATAGTAACCTTACCATCTATAACCCAAATATTTAATCTTTTATTATCAAATTGGCTGACTAAATAAGTATTATTAGTCATCTTTTTAAACTGATAATCATATGCTTTAGTCAAAGCCTCTAGAGCTTCTTGAACCTTAACCTTCTTTAAATTAAGGGTAACCTTGCCTTTTAATTCTTTATCAGGAACCAAATTTATTCCGCTCTGTTCTGTTAACATCACTAGTACATCCTCTATGTTAGCATTTCTTACACTTAAGCTGACCAAATTAGTCTCTGCATAACTATATAGAGAGAACACAAAAGTAAATAGACAGATTAGAAGTATAATCAAAACCCCTTTATTAGTTCTCTTCCCCATCACTATCAGTCTCCTCATTTATTATATTAATAGCCTTAATTCTTAGATTAACCTTCAAACCATTATAGCTACTAGCTTGACCTTTTCGAATAATCAACTTATCGACTATCAAGAATTTATTAGCATTATTTAAAGATTCCATAAAATTTACTAATTCCTTCATTTTACCATTCAATGATAAAATATAATAAATAACCCTAAGGTTATCAGTCTCATCCTCCTCTACTTCAATCTTCTTATCAGTGATTTGTAGGCCACTTTCTTTTAAATATCTATCTACAATCTCTAATAAATCTAATTGAACCTGAAGCGCTTCCCCTGAAAAAGTGAAGGATTTTAGTTCTTCTAATCTGCCTAGCTCTTCTCTTAATTTCTGTTGATATTTTTGACCGTTCTTTAAGAGCATAGGACTCTTCTTCCATTGATTCTCTTTTCTCAGATAATTACTCGCAAAGGTTCTTTTATATCTAATAGCTGGAAGTATAATCCACTTTGCTGAAGAGACAGTAATCATAATCGCTAGTGCAAACAATAATAGCCGTTTTTCCCTCTTATTCAACTTCATTTACTAGCTCACCTACAATCTTAAAGCGTTCTCTATTCTGCTCACTAATAATGTTACCGATGAACTCTAAATTTTTAAAATATCCAGACTCTTCTAAGCTGTTCATGACGCTAATAGCTGATGGAGCTGTTCCTGCTAAAAGGTTTAATTGATAATCCTTAAAATGGATTTGATCTACTTTGGTCCCCTCAGGTAAAACCTGACTTAATTCTTCTAACCAAGGTAAATAACTATAGGTTGAATTTATATTAGCTTCTAAGTCACTTATCTTTTGGTTAACCTGAGAGTACTCTCCTTTAATCTGATCAATCTGTCTAACTACTGGCGAGAGCTCTGATATCTTAGTATCTAAAGTAGCTAACTTATCAATATCCAACTTCCAACCTGCCCCAAAGGATAGTAGATTAACCAGAAGAATCATTACTACAATAATAGAATTAATTATGATATATTCTTTTTTCTTATCATAAAAGTATTGCATCAGGCAATTACCTTTAATCTCTTTTATAACCTCACTTCCATAAGTCCAAATCTCATCATTTACCCTATAATCTCCTCCATTTAAGTCTAAAGGATTATTAAATTTAGTACCATTAACTACCACCACAGGAGCTTCTGATAACTGATATCTTGTCTGTAAATAAGCTTTGCTTTTAGCAAGTTCCTCTTTTAAATTAAGGCTTCTACTAGCTCTAATATAATAATCATTCTGACTAGAAAAAATAAAGTTATAGTAATCAATCCCCTTGTCAACATAAAGAACTCCCTGATAGTACTTTAACTCCTTTTGATGATAAACATGATAGATCAAACTACCTGGAATTATATTCCTAATATTAATCCCTTCTTGATGGCAAGAATAATAGATAGGGTCAAGAAACTCCTTAAGTACAGCAAAAGCTAAAACTACAACTTCTTTGTCTAACTTCTCAATAATATGATAAGAGAAATATAGCTCTTCTTCCTCACTAGGTAGCTTATCTAAAAATTTAAACTTTAAGACACTTCTCAACTTCTCATGGGAGACACTAGGTAACTCTAATACTTCCATAAACAGCTTACTAGCAGGAATAACTAAGACCAGATCTTGAGGATAATGTTTAAGGTCAGCCAAATAAGAGGATATTTTTTGTCTAGGCTCTAGATGGGATTGCTTATAGACAAGCTCTCTATCCTTTAGCTGAAGCAACTTCAAATAATTATCACCAATCTCTAGATAGGTCTCTAATCCTCTCCCTTTACTCCAATATCCCTTTAAATGATTATTGACCGATGAATATATCTGCTTAATCAAACTATTTGAGTCTTTCTTTGTCATATCTAAAACCTCGCTATCCTTCATATTCACGCCCTAGATAAAGAGCTATGACTATAGGTGGCAACTCTATCTTATTTAATGTAATCTCAACCTTTATAGCAGTAGGTAGTTCTTCCCTCTCTTCATAGGACCAGTTACTTCTCCAATACTCATCTTTAGAATCATAAAAGTAGAAGTTAACTTTTCTAATCTCTAAATTATTAAAGAAGAATAAATCTTTAAACTTTTCTCCATCTGCAGAACTTGTCTCTCTTTTAAAAGATCCCTGATAAAGATCAAAAGAATAACTTACCTTCTTTAATTGTTCATCCTCCCAAATCAAAAATTCTAAACTCTGTTGCTTACCTCTAAATAGATTATCCTGATAAAGTGGAGAAAGAAAGATATTATTTAGATTCCTTTGTAAATCACTCTCTAATACCCTTAAATTCTGTTCCCAATCACTATCCGCACCTGCCCTCTCCCAAGTAGAAAAACTTTGTTGAAAAAAAGTAAAGGTAACGGTCATAATAATCCCTGCAATCGTTACCGCAATTAAGATTTCGATTAAGGTAAATCCTTCATCTTTCATATTTATCTACTCCCAATCATCATTAAGGGTAACCCTACTTATAGAATAACTATACTCTCCCTGACCACCTGACCACCTGACAATCAACTTTAAATCTCTAACTCCTTGATCAATATAATTCTCTTCCAAACTCCAAGAACACAGGTTGTCTTTATATAAAAAATCACCATGGGTAGCTAACTCACTCCCAGATACAATCTCATTAAGCTTACTTTCAGACCAGCTAGCAATATAAGTATAATCTCTACGACGTTCAATTCCATCATTGACACCCATAAAACCATGAACGAAGATAGAGAGGCTGATTCCTAAAATAACCATCGCGATTAAGACTTCAATTAATGTAAATCCTCTATCCATTAATCTCCCTCCAAAAAAGCAAGTCCAGTTATTGGGTTTACCTTGACTCTAAACTCTTGATTATTAGCAGTCACAACAACAAACTCTCCACCAGAACTACTACCATCTGCAAAGAAAGAAATCTTTTTATCTTCCTTTACTTTTCTAATCAATTTAATACCTTTATTAAATTCTATCAGCTCCCCTGCTTTATCTTGATAAAACAATTTATCATTAGCTAGCTCCACAGACTCTGTAGAGTATTCACTGATGGCTTTGACTCTAAGTTCAGTTAAGATTTCTATTACCTTACGTGATGTACTCCTTAACTCTACACTGTCAAGTAAGCTCCCAAAAGAAGGTATAGCTACACTTAAAATAATTCCTATTAGGATAACTACAACTAAGACCTCTATTAATGTAAAGCCTTCTTTACCAGTTAGTAACATCAGTAGACTCCTTAGTTCCTCCTTCTTGATTATCTAAGCCATAACTCCACAAATCATATTTATGCTGATTATGATCACCTGGGTTTTTATAATGATAAGAATTTCCCCAAGGATCTAAAGGGAGTTGTTTCTCATCTAAATAAGGTCCATTCCAGTTTTTTGGAACAGGAGAAGTGATAGGCTCTTTAATTAAAGCCTCTAATCCCTGTTCACTACTTGGATATCTACCATTATCTAAACGATAACTGTCTAAAGCTAATTTAAAGACATCTAATTGGTTCTGAGCTGTTGTCTGCTTGGCCTGTGAAACCTTTCCAAATAACTCTGGACCAACAGTAGATGCTAAAAATCCTAAAATTACAACTACTATTAGAACTTCAATCAAAGTAAATCCTGACTCTCTTTTTATAAATCTACTCATCTAAAATCCTCCTCTAAAAAGATATTGAATTGATATTAAGCATTGGCAATAACATAGAAATTACAATCAGCCCAATTACAGTACCCATAACTAGGATTACTAAGGGCTCAAAGACCTTCATCATCTTCTCTAAACTGGATTTTGACTCTTCTTCAAAGTTATCAGCTAATTGTAATAACATAGCAGAGAGTTTTCCTGTCCTCTCTCCAATACCTATCATGTGAACTGCTATCTGTGGGAAATAGCTATTATTCTCTAGGTTCTCTGATAAAACTCCTCCTTTTTGCACCTTCTCCCTAGCTACTTGTAAATTCTTTTGTAAGATACTATTAGAAGTCACTTGGAGGCTGATATCTAGAGCCTTCAATAAATTAACTCCACTATCTAACATAGTTCCTAGAGTTCTACTGATTCTAGCAACTTCTACTTTAATTAGAAACTCCCCCACAAAGGGCAGGTTTAATAATAGTTCATCAATTTTGCTCCTCCCCTCTTCAGTCTTATAATAAGAGCGGATAACTAAAATACTTAGTAGGGGAACAATAAATACAATCAACCAATAAGTTGATAAAAAATTACTAACCTTTAATAATATCTCAGTAGACAAAGGGAGTCCTTGCCTATAATTTTCATAAATAGATAAAAATTTAGGAAGAACAAAGGTCAACATCACAATAACTGCCATTATTGATACCACCAGTAAGACCATTGGATAAATCATACTTGTAGTTATAAAAGTCTTAAAACGATGATTATCCTCCAAGTTTTTGGCCAAACGTTGGCAAGTTAGATCAAGAAATCCTCCTTCTTCACCTGCCTTAACCATACTTATATATCCTTTCGAGAAATAATTAGGGTATTGAGCCAAAGACTCAGCAAAGCCATTTCCACCTTTTAAACCCTCATATATCTCTACTACTATATTTCTAAAAGCTCCAGGCTTTAATAACTTAATAATTACCTGTAATGATTCTCCAAGCTGCACACCTGCTCCCAAAAGGTTGGACAATTGTCGAGTAAAGAGTATTCTATTTTCATTCTTTCTTGCTAGAGCAAAGGAGAAGGTGGCTGAACTTGACTCTTTATCAATCTGATCTAATTCAAAGACATGTAATCTCTGCTTAGTCAACCTCTTTTTAGCATCGTCAGTATCAAGGGCTTCCATCTTGCCTTTAACCTCTTGCCCTTTGTCATTGATAGCTTTATAGCTAAATTTGACCATTTAAAATCCTCCCTAACTTCTAGTCACTCTGACCAACTCATCTATAGTAGAAATTCCTCCTTTAACTTTATGCCAACCATTCTCTAACATAATTTCCATTCCCTCTTCTCTTGCTACCTGCTTGATTTCATCTATCCTCTTACCTTGAGATATCATAGCCTCAATCTTCTCATCTATCATCAATAATTCATAAAATCCTGTTCTTCCTTTATAACCAGTATGATTACATTCATCACAGCCAACTGCTTTATATAGCCTTTGTCCATCAGTCAATTTCTTTCCTATAGCCTTTAATAACTTCTTTTCTGGCAGATACTTTTCTTTACAGTAAGGACATAAGACTCTAACCAATCGTTGGGCTATTACCCCCTTTAAGGTTGAAGCTAACAGATAATCTTCAATCCCCATATCAAGTAAACGATTGACAGTTCCAAGGGCATCATTAGTATGTAGTGTAGCAAATACCAAATGTCCTGTTTGGGCTGCCTCAATTGCTATCTTGGCTGTCTCTATATCACGAATCTCTCCTATCATAATTACGTCAGGATCTTGGCGTAAGATAGACCTTAATCCTTGGGCAAAAGTAAAATCAATCTCTGGCTTAACCTGGATCTGATTAATCCCATTCAATTGATACTCAATAGGATCCTCAATGGTAATTATCTTCGTTTCAGCCGACTTCAAATAATTTAAGGTCGCATATAATGTAGTCGTCTTTCCACTTCCTGTAGGGCCTGTTACCAGAATAATTCCATTTGGTTGGTTAATCAATCCCAAATAATCCTCTAATAACTTAGGTCCAAAACCAATATTCTCAAGATCTAACAAAACAGCAGACATATCCAATAAACGTAATACAGCACTCTCCCCATAGAGAGTTGGTGTAATCGAAACACGGATATCAATCTCCCGATTAGAGGTTCTGATTCTAATCCTACCATCTTGAGCTAGACGCTTCTCAGCAATATCTAGATTTGACATGATTTTAATTCTAGTTATAATTGCTGGTAATAATTTTCTTGGTGGTGATTCTGCTTCACTTAAAACACCATCAACCCTATATCTAACCTTGATCTCATCTTCAAAAGGCTCAATATGAATATCACTAGCCCCTCTTTTAAAACCAGAGTTGATAATAATATTCACCAGTCTAATAATAGGAGCCTCTTGAGCCAAATCCTCTATATCCTCCACCTCTGTATCTAAATCTACACTAGAATAATCATCTAACTGTATAAAGTCTATATTATTTAACATTCCTTCTACAGTATCTGCTGAAATTCCTAAATACTCTTCAACAAGATTATCGACTAATTCTGTTGGCTTAACCTCATATTTGATCAAATTATTAGAATAGACCTCCAAATTGTCCAATGCTGGTAAGGGTGGGTGTTGATCACTGATAAATAATATTTTATCATCTTCTCTTCTAACTGGTATTAATCGATGCTTCTTCAAAAATTGCTGAGGAAAGACCCTTAATAAATTAATATCTAAATCAGCAATCATCAACTGTTTCCTCCTTTGGATAAAGCTAAGGTAATCTCTTCTCCTTTATATTTTAAAATTACCGTTGACTCTTTGATAGATAGAACTTCATAATCATCTATTACCCTACCTTCTTTTACAATGTGGGTATATGATGAAAACCTATTGGATAAAATAGCCATATTGTCTTCCTCCTTATCAGAAAGAGATACTGCTATTAGTGTAAAAGGGATAGTCTGGTCTTTCTTCTTAAAATCCTCTTGAGGTTTTGACATATGGACTGGTCTTTTAGTAGGTGGATGAGCATTGACCTTCTGAGGCACAAAGAAGATTCTCTCCTTTATCTTACTCTGCCAATCTCTATCCCTATACCTAAACTTATATTCATATTCTAGTGGTGATAAGTTATCTAATCTCTTCTTAAATACAGGAACCACTGCCAAGATAGGATCTATCTCTTTAGTCCCCCATACACCTACAAGCTCCTTTACTAAAAAAATCAGATGAATAGAACTTATAACTAACAGTAACAGCAATAGAATCTTAACCCTCTTTAAAGCTTCAATAGATTTAAAGAACATAGCTCCTCCCATAGATATATTTTTAACTTTCAAACCAGTTAATTATTTTAATCTTATAAGTACCTCTACCTACCTTTAATCTCTCTACAATAACATTTAAATCTTTTTTAATTTTAAGATTCTTAGATAAACTCTTTACCTTAATAGAAAAATATTTGGAATAGGTACTGAAATAAACATTAAGTAAATTAAAGCCTTCACCTTGAAAAATATTTAAACGAGTCTGTAATTTCTTGAAGTCTTCAATCCGGTAATCATCACGATAATTAACGATTAAACTACTATAACGGCTAGCTAATTTAGGATCGCCATCTACACTTAGTAAGATTCTTTCTATCAAAACCTCTAAGAGCTCTTTAGGAACTAGGTTAATATTTATCCTACCATCTGTACTTAAATATGATTTTATCTTATCAAAGCTACTTTTATCTAAACCATTAATTAAATCAGGAATATCATCAATTTCATCTATCAACTTCTTCTCTCTACGGATCCTATTAACTTCATACATGATTATATTTATTTGGTTTTCATCAACATCTCTCAATTCTAATAGCTTTTTTAAGGAGTCTAACCGTGAATAATTAATATTAAACTTACCATAGGTCATAACCTCTTTAGAGGCTACATCAAAACTGAATTTTTTGTAATCTTTATCATGTTTCTCCTCTATAATCTCCCTAGCAAAAGATAAATTAGGAAATAACTCATTCTCTTTTATCTCTTTTCTTAAATCTTTACTCCACCATTTTAAACTAGATAGTAACCAATAAGGATCATAATTGAGATTTAATCTACTTCCCACCTCTTCTATCTTAACTTGGCAATCTATATCATCCCCAAATTCAAATTCTAGTTCCTTAACTGTCATTCCTTCCAGATCATTATAATCAATCTCTGTTTTTAAAGTATCTATTCCATACATTAATCCTGAGACCGATGCATCTCTTACTTCTCTCTTCTTTAGATCATTTCTTGTTAACAGATTATTTAAATAGGTCTCATCTGCTAAATTAGCAAAAAGAATCCCTACTATAACTATAGTCCACAATACGATTATTAGGGCATAGCCCTTTTCATCATCCACAGATCTTCTCTCCCTAAATCATAATAAATTGAAATATTACAATATATAATCTAGTAATATATATATTTCTAGATTATAAGTAGATTTCCTCCAACTTAGATAAATTAGCTGATTATCATCTGAAATCAATTTTAATCCTTGTTACTAATTAAATTCAGATATAAAATAGTGGCTATTAATGGATATATTGAGACACTTTTAAAATTAGCATGAGTGGGTGTGTGAATGTGAGTAAACCCCAATAAAAAGATATTTTACACACACTCACACTCATAGCTCACACTCGACACAAAGTGTCGCACTATCTCTAAATCATATCACTTTTTTCTATCACTACCCACCAATAAAGCAAAAGATTTAAGTCTAAGTGACTTACCTCACAGAATCGATAAGATTAGTAGGATATGATTTATATAGCAAAAGATGAATAAGACGAATAATTTTTATTAAATATAAGGAGGAAATATAAAATGTTTGGACTTTTTAAAGGAAATGATAAGAATGAAAAGAAGGTTGAGAAAATGACTTGTGATATGTTCTGTTATCAATGTGAGCAGACACCTACAGGCGGATGTACCAAAGTTGGAGTATGTGGCAAAAACCCTGATATTGCTAGCTTACAAGATATCATAATTTTTGGATTAAAAGGGGTAGCTGCTTATGCTACTCATGCTAGAGAGCTTGGTTATACTGATGATGAGGTTAATAATATCACTCACGAGGCTTTATATACTACCTTAACCAACTCTAACTTCAACTTAGAAGAGCATATTGGCATGGCTCTAAAGGTAGGAGAAGCTACTACTAGGGTAATGGACTTATTAGATCAAGCACATACTGATAAACTGGGAGTTCCTGCTCCAGTACAAGTCAGCCAAAACAAAGTAGAAGGGCACTCTATTGTTGTAACAGGACATAACTTATATGCTTTAGAAGAATTATTAAAACAAACTGAAGGTAAAGGTATTAATATCTATACTCACTCCGAAATGTTACCAGCTCATGGTTACCCAGCATTGAATAAATATGACCACCTAAAAGGTAATGTGGGTAAAGCATGGTATGACCAACGTAAACTTTTTGCTGAATTCCCTGGTGCTATCTTGGGAACAACTAACTGTCTAATGCCTATAAGAGGAAGTTATGGAGATAGATTCTTCACTTATGGAACTGCTGGCCTAGAAGGGGCTAAGAAGATTGAAAATGATGACTTTAGTCCACTTATTGAGAAAGCATTATCTTTACCTGTAGCTAATATTGAAAGTAATGAAACATTAACAACTGGTTTCCATCATCAGACTGTATTAGGTATTGCACCTGAGATTATTGAGGCTGTTAAGGCAGGAAAAATCCAAAGATTCTTCGTAATTGCTGGTTGTGATGCTCCAACTAAAGGTAGAGACTACTATCGAGATTTAGCAACTTCATTACCAAAAGACTGTGTCTTAATCACTACTTCTTGTGGTAAGTTTAGATTTAATGATGTAGATTATGGAAATGTGCCAGGAACAGATATCCCTAGATATATCGATTTAGGTCAATGTAACAACTCTGGTTCTGCAGTTAAGATTGCTCTTGCACTAGCTGAAGCCTTTGATTGTGAAGTAAATGATCTTCCATTGAGTATTGTATTATCTTGGTTTGAGCAAAAAGCTGTGGCAATTTTATTAGGATTATTCAACTTAGGAATCCAAGATATCTATGTTGGACCAAGTGTACCAGAATTTATGAGTGAAAATGTAGTTAAAGTATTACAAGATACCTTCAACTTACAGACTATCGGTGATGTTGAAGCAGACTTAAAGAAAATGTTAGGATAATAAAAAAGTCATCATAGCTTATATAAGCTATGATGACTTTTTTATTTTAGATAGGTATATAAATTTAAATTAGGACTTTATGGGTATATTACGACACTTATTAATTTACAATGTACAGTCTACAATTTACAATTAAGACCACTAAATTATAAATTACTAATGTTTTTGAAAAATTGAATCTTTTAATTGTACATTGTCAATTGTAAAATGTAAATTGACACGAAGTGTCGCTTTTTCTATATATAAGGATAGACTTAATTTTAGATTTATAATTATAATCCCATATGATATGTAAAAGCTTTACTATATAACTAATATTTCTACCTTTAATCCAGTCTCTTCATTATAGATATCAACAATCTTGTTAGTTCTTAATATACTTGCACTGGCTTTATTTATAATTTTATCAATATCTATATTATAATCCCTCTTTAAGCGCTTAATCTCTTCTTTAGAGATAAATCTCTTGCTCAGTCTTAAAAGTTCTAGAGGAATCTCAAAATCGAACCTTTTTAACCCTCCTTCTACAACTTTAATTGATAGTATTCTACCTTCCTTAACAGTTGGAGTAGTAATTGAACTTCTACTTTGATCTTCGGAATGTTTAATTGTGTTTAATAAACGATTAACTCCATTGATAACAGACTGACTATCCTCTATCATCTTAAAAATATCAATCCCATCATTAGACATCATACCACCTCTTTATCTAGTTATAGAGTTATTATATTTAAAGAGAGAAGATATTGTTAAAATTTATTTGAAACTAGATTAAGTCTTTAGCAAATAAAAAGATCTCAATCAGATAAATAACTGAGATCTTAAAATAATATTATTTACACTACATAAAATTTACTCTTATCTCTTCTTGCTAAATAATCAATTTCAATCCTTCCTATAATAAACAGGTTCTATCTTTACCTTCAACCTTAGCCTGATATAATGCTTGATCAGCCTTACTAATAAGTTCTTTAGAACTTTGTCCAGTAGTATAAACAGTTGCTCCAATACTAACTGTTACCTTTAAAACTAAATTGTCATAGTTTACAACCATATTACGCACCAATTGATTGATCCTCTGTCCTATTTTAATGATATTCTCTCTACCTACTTTTGGTAAAACTATAGCAAACTCTTCACCACCATAGCGAGCAACTATACCATTTCCTCTTAACTTTTCCTTTAATATTTTAGCCAAACTCCTTAACACCTCATCACCTACCTGGTGACCATAAGTATCATTAAAGCTTTTAAAATTATCTATATCAATCATTAATAAAGATAACTTACTTCTAACTGGACCAGTCTGATCTATTCCTTTACTCAATAAATTTTTAAAGTAAGTCTGGTTATATAAACCTGTCAGACCATCTGTAATGGCCTTTTCTTGAATCTCTTTCTTTTCAGTTATATCAGTTAAAATAACCATAAGTTTAAAGCTATCTTTATTTTTTACTAGCTTATAATCAAATTCTACATGATTATTATTTATCTCCATCTCTTTAGGCAATAAATCAATCAATTCTTGACCTTCCTCTAATCTATTATTGGTAGCTAGCCTAAATAGATTTTTGAGTACCTTCTTGTAATATAGTCTTTCTTCTTGCTTTGAAAAGAGAATATCAGTAATCTTCTTACCTCCTATATCAAACCCAAATATCTTTCTACACTCTAAACTATACTCTTTATCAATATAACAATTATTGGAAATAGACAAAAAACCTTGCCCTGCATTATCCAATAAGTTTTTCATATTAGTAACGGTAAGTTCTAAATTACTACGCATATCATTTAAATGTTCTACTAAGTTTCCAATTTCATCTTTGGAACTCACCTGTAAAGGAGTAACAGATAAATTTCCACTAGCAATCTCATTAGCAAAATCAACGGCACTATTGATTGAACTAGTTATATATTTAGCAATTAGAGATATAATTAAAGTCACAACTATTACTGTTGCAAAACCAAAGAAGAATATAATCTCACCTACATCACTTGCAGGGTTTAAAATATCATCTTGCTTCCCATCAACAATTAACACCCAATTCAATAAATCTAATTTGCTATATGCTGCTATATACTCTTCTCCATTTCTTATATAAGTAACATAGCCATTAGACTTTATCTTGATTGAATCTAGATTAGATAATCTATAATAATCATTCTTTAGTTGTCTATCTTCATTATTATTTGAAATCTCTTTAAAAAACTTTTCATATCCATAATTATCTCTAAATTCATAAGTTGATAACTTATAATTATTCTCTGTGTCAATATCCTTATCTAAATCTTGATTATTAAATAACATCTTTCCCTCTGAATCTAATAAATACACATTACCAGCAAAGCTTATAGATTCCAACCCTTGCCAGCGTGCATTCCAAATTATTCTCTTGATATTCTCCATATTTCTAGAGAATATATCCTTAGAATTTAACTTTTCCAAATTCTCTCCCACTAATGATTGACTGATGTGCCATGCAATTTCAGAGGTAGTCTGCCTTGACATTAGCATTAAATCCCTTTTTGCCATATCCAATAGTGTCTCTTTAAAGTTGAGATAGGAAAAGAGACCTAGAGTTAAAATAACTGTTATAATTAATACCAATGATATAACAACTAATTTAGCATAAAGGCCTCTAAATCGAAAAAAATCTGCTATTTTTGCCACAGTAAAGCTCATCTCCTTTATATCAAAGCAAAATTAGTTAAAAGTTTATATAAAACCCTTTACTGAATCGTTGTAAGATATAATTAATTTTACCTAAAACAAATTAAAGATGCTGATATTCCAAAATAATAAATTACTCTTTGATATATCTAAAAGAATCGAAAATTTGCAATACTATCTACTATCAATTACAATCAACTTAAACTTTTCTAAATTAATCACCTACTTTCTAAATTTTAGACCTAATATAGTCATCCAACTTTAGAATGAAACAATAGAAAGATAGTGTGATACTTTGGTTTTTAGGTAGATAGGTGGGTAGAGGGTTAGGAACTGCCTAACTACCTAACCCTCTAACTCCCAACCACCAAAGTGAAAAGTATCGCTATATATATCCATTAAATTACACTTTAGACTTGGATATCCATATTATAAAATACAGATATTAAAAGTAAGCAGATAGACTACCTATGTAATAAAAGGAAATCATTCTTTAATTCTACATCAAAAGATAAATTCCTTCAAAAAAAGGAATTATTTATAAAAAGCACATTAAAATTCGATAACTATTTTTAGTATCACAAAACTTAAATAATATCAAAATTATATCTACTTAAATATACAAGGCTCTCCTCAATCTTCCACCTTTTGAGTATATTTAGGCTCTTCCCCCTTTAAATCAACATATAAACTACCATCTGTATTCAAAAGAGCTAACATTACTTTAGAAACATCATTAACTTTCATCCTTCTTAAATGATTATATAACCAAGCAAAATCTAAATTATTCTGTTTAAGATTTTGTTCTAAGATATCACCATCTTTGATAATCTCTGTAGCCAAGCCTTTATAAGTTGTAGAAAGATTTAAATCTTTAGGAGTTACAGGTAAAAAAGGTGTCTTCTTTAATACACTCAACCTACCTGTAGGCTCTAATATGGCAAACTCTACCTCACTGAGATCAAAGATTCCTTTATCTCTTAACTGTATCTCCAATTGATCTAAATTGTATCTCAACTTTAACATATTCTTCTCTAAAATCTTACCATTCTGTATAACTATAACAGGTTCACCCTCAACTATCTTTCTTATCTTCAAGCTTTTTAAGGTACTATAACTTAAAATAACAGTTAATATAGCTAAAACAACTGGACTGATTAAAACCAAATTTCCCCTGATTTCATTTACAATATAAGCACCAGTAATAGTCCCAATACTTATTCCTGTTACAAACTCAAAAAAAGTTATCTGAGATAGTAGTTTTCTACCAATCAATCTTGTTAAAATTGCTAAAATCACAAAAACAACCAATGTTCGCCAAATAGCCTCTAAGTACTCTAACATCTATAAACTCCCCTTAAAATGATAAATAGCTACTAGTAAATCACTATTATTTCAATCCTCGACCTGCTGAGTATAAGTAGGCTTCTGCTTCTTTAAATCTAAATAAAGTGTCCCATCTGTATTTAGATGGGCAAGCATTACATCAGAAATATTTACTACGCCATTCTCTTTTAGTTGATTATATAACCAATTAAAATCTAAATTGTTCTGAATAAGATTTTGTTCCAAAACTTGACCATCTTTGATAATCTCTGTAGCTAAACCTTTATAGCTAGTAGATAAATTTAAATCTTTAGGGGTTATAGGTACATAGGAACTCTTCTTTTGCACACTCAAAGTGCCATCAGATTCTAAGACAGCAAATTCAACCTCGTTTAATTTAAAAGCTCCTTTGCCTCTTAGTTGTCTCTCTAAATCATCTAAGCTATATCTCGCCTTCAACATATTCTTCTCTAATATCTCTCCATTTTGAATAACAACCACTGGTTCTCCTACAACTAATTTTCTAAATCTTAAACTCTTTAGGGTCACATAACCCAGAACTACAGCACAAGCTGTTAAAATAACTGGACTTAGTAACATCACATTACCCTTTGATTTTTCAACAACATAAGTACCTGTGGCACTACCAATAGTAATGGTTGTTACAAATTCAAAAACAGATAATTGCGACAACAACTTTCTCCCAATTATCCTAGCTAGAATGACCAACAATAGAAAGACCAACAAGGTTCTAATTAATATATCTATGTAAGGATTCATCTTTATAATGGGTCTCCTTTGTTTGTTTTTTCTTAGTATTATCTTAAATTGAGTTTTTTATTTTTATTATATAGAGAAATCGATAAAGATTTCATATTATAAACAACTTAAGGTCAAAAGAATATTAGACACAGATTAATACAGCGCTCTGAGGGAAACGGTCTCTGTTGACTGAGGAAGTACTCTTGGGGTGATAAAAAGGGATTAAGATAAAAGATTATTAAGATTTTAAATCAGAACTTAATCAGATTTTAATCTGTGTCAAAAAGGTTTTGATTTTAATTTCATGATAGGTATATTTAAATTCTCTTTCGTGTTTTATCTATATAGGTTGGCAAGTCATCTTAAATAATTGAGCAATTCTATTATTATTTTCAACAGGAGATTTCCTCACTTCTTTTTTGGTAAATGAATTAAAAAGTGACAATCTATTGTCACTTTTTTTATAATGTATCAAGCTATGCACTTATAATTAACGATTATGATGAGGGGTCTTCTTTACTTCCTCACAAGCCTCAAGAACTACTCTATATATATCCATCTTAGTCTGTGTACTTGATAGATCTACACTATCCAGTACTACCCTTCCATTGTCACTTCCTGCATATCTAGGCTTTATATTATTAAGGGCTAATGCAGTTATATCATCCTTACACTGCTCACAGTTACAGATACCTTCCTTCTCCTTTAATACCTCTTCAACCATACTTTTAACCTCTGTCTCCATTAGATTTCCAGTAGCCAACTTATTTCCATCTCCCTTCTTAGCATTTAATTATATTAATTTCTCACTTATTATAATATTTATTTCAAAGTAAATTTAAGTAGAACTTATAAAACTCTCGACTTATTAGTAATTCTATATCATATATAGAAACTCCTTTTTATATTATATTTGCCCAAAAACGATTTCCTTATATATTATTGACCAATAATATAGATAAACAACTCTAGAATGAAACAATAGAAAGGTAATGTAACACTTTTAGCAATCTGGAATCTGGAATCAGTCTATTCTACTGATAACTGGTTGCTGACTCCTGATTCCTAAAAGGGTCGGAATACCCCTATTAAGTTTCACTTTAAAGTTGGACATATATATATAATTATCTTTTTAAAACTAATAATTTTAACCTCCTAAGTAAAATAGATTTAAAATAATTATTAAAAAGTGTAAATATTAATATCTTTACTTATAAGTAACAAAAGGATTATAGCATTAAGCTTAGAAGTTAATAAGGTAGGATAAAAAAAGAAAGGAGAAATATATGAAGAAGAAAATCATAACCTTAATTATACTAGTGATTCTAGCAACTTTTCAACTAACAAGTTATGCTGAAAACTCACTTTCATTTGAGATTTTAGAATCTGATACATCTTATAAATCATTAGGAGGAGAGTTAAAGTTCAAAGATAACTGGTCTCTTAAAAGCGATTATACTTTCAGTCTAATTGACCAATATAGCCTTAATCTAAATGTAAATAAAGTTAATCTAGTAGTATTAAATGAAATATTCTCTAGTGAAAAACTATCTATTCAAATAGGAACTGGCTATAACTATGGATCTACTCAATTGTCATCTAATTATTTTCCAGATATGAATGTATCTTCTAAAGAACATAGTATCAGTTTAACAGGAGCTGGAGAAGTAGCTTTAGATGAGAACTTATCTGGGTTTGGAGAACTTACTTACAACCCTAAAGTGAGCTTAAATGGAAGAATCAAGAATAATGAAAATGATAATAAAATCTCTGATAGCACTAAAAAGTATGGGGCAAAAATGGGAATCAAACTTAAGTTAGCCAATAATTTAACTGCTAGAGTCGGTTATAGCTTTACTAAATATCTACCAGAAGATATTACTTCCAATACTGTAGAAACAGCTAGTTTTGATTTTAAAGAGAGTGATTTGAAGAAGAGTTTCAATAATAATCAGTCTGCTATCTTCTTAGGATTAGAGACTAATTTTTAAGTTATATGACTTTAATTCAAAATAAATTTACAATATAATCATAAAGGCTTAATGAAATTCTATTAAGATTATATAATAATGCTTAACAATGAGTAAAAATGGTTAATAAAAATTTGAATTAATGTTTTCTGTTAAAAATACAAAAGGCTACTGATAATTTTATTATCAGTAGCCTAAAATAATCCCTTAAACTATCTCTTTTCCAGAATCAAATTCAATTTTAGGTAATAAACCTTTAATTTTAGCTATAATAGGATATAGCATATACAAAAAAGAAGTATTCAATAATGCAGCAGGCACTACTACAGAGATAAAGAAAACAAAAAATGATTCTGGCAAAGCAACTATTAAAGAAGCAGTACCCAAAAATAAACTACCACTTATGATAGTACCCAAAGCACCAATAATTGCCAAACTAAACCTTCTAGGTAAATTGAAGTGATTTCCTAACACCACCAAACCTAATACAGCTATAGCAGTAATAGGTTTATCAACCATATTAGCCACTTGACCACCTGGAAAAGTTGTACTTAATGCAGAAACAATCCCAGTTACTATACCAGATAATATTGTTAATTTCTTATCTTGATATAGTAATACAATTATAAATAACATTAATAAACTCATGTCTGGCTTCATACCTGCTACCAAAGGAGGCATAATTTGATGTAAAACAAAGCCCCCTGCCAACAATAAACTTGACTCAATAACTCTTCTCAGCTTCACTCTGCTCATCTCCTCTTAAAAATTCTCTTCTCATCTAACTTACTAATATTATAACTAATTATTTGTATCAAATCAATAATTAATTATTGATCCTAACATTTAAAGCATATATATCTTTTTCCTTTTATCATAATCATAGCTCCTTTAATAAATTTATTTATATAATTATTTGGTAATTTTTTGTGTATACAATATATATTAAATATCTTAGATTAATATCAATTCTTAAAATAGAATTCTAACAAAATTATTAATAATTTCATTTCAAAAATCCATCATCCAATTTTATCCAATAAACCTTAATTCAGCTTTACTATTTAAAATTGTTATTACATTCATTGTCTCACCTTCTAATTCACAAACAAAAATCACACCTCGATGCTCTCTTATCTCCCTCTTTCCTTTAGCAAAGCCAATCAGTCGGCTTCTTTTTACACCTTCTACTATATTATGAATAGCCTTTTGGCGACTAATTGCTTTTTGACGCTGTTGATACCTTTCAATAGCATGGTCAGTTGCATAAATATAATACTCCACATCTCCACCTCCTCAAAATTAAATAAACCTATTGCTATATATATTCGAATACTTTATTGAATATAAGAAAACTCGCGTACCAATAATAGGAATATAATATAATTCTTTGTAATTTATTTAAATTCCTTTATTTTTTGTTTTAATTATTAGAAAGAATAGTATAATTAATAACAAAAATTATATACCAAATACTAAAAAAAGAACAAAAAATAAAAAAATCTCTATATATAGAGATTTAAAGATAAAATGGTCGGAGCAGCAGGATTTGAACCTGCGACCCCCTGGTCCCAAACCAGGTGCGCTACCAAACCTGTCTCTTATACACAT
>NZ_JBSQYM010000041.1:0-20705 GCF_055140805.1 Orenia sp. | reverse complement strand
AGAGGACTAAAGCATCTTTTATTCCCCTCTCCTGATATGAGGAGAGGGGTTAGGGGTGAGGTGGGTTTTATATTACATTCTAAAGTTGTTTATCTATATTTTAATTCTTATTTTGATTGTAATTAATTATCCTCTTACTATCTAATAAGAATATATTAAAGTGTAGAAATCAATTTATCGTCAACAAGTTTAATTAGCTTTAAATACTTATAGCAATATTTAATTTTGATTGATTGATTTCTTCTTCTTTAATAAATACCTATACTTACTTTCAGCAGCCTCTAGTAAATAAATAGCATGATCGATTAAATCAGGATCAGATACAGAATTAAAATAACTTCTAGCATCATCCCATTCTTCTCTAGCTTCTATAATCTTCTCTTCTAAATTATCATCAAATCCTGTAGAAATATTAGAAAAATTAAATATTCTATCAATAAATTCAAAAGGCATTAGATCATTGACCTCCTTCAAAAGTAATAGTTACAGATATAATACCCAGAGTGGATAGAAAATATTAAAATTTAAAATAATATTGTATAGAGATAATGCGACACTTTGTGTCGAGTGTGAGTGTGAGCTATGAGTGTGAGTGTGTGTAAAACTTCTTTTTATTGGGGTTTACTCACACTCACACACCCACTCACGCTAATTTTAAAAGTGTCGCAATATACTCACACCCCTTTACTTTAACTTCACATATCTAACAAAAAAAGAAAAAAGCAGTGGATATTATATCCACTGCTTTGAAAATTAATTATCTATAATTATTCTTTTGTAGCTGCAACTTCATCCTTAGCAATTGCTGCTTCAGAATTTTCTAAAGAGTAATCCATTGCAAGATAACGTTGATACATTGTCCAACGACGTTGAGCTTCTTTCTTATTTAATTCTAATAACTCTTCTGCTTCCTCTGGATTAATCTTGTATAGCTGAGAATAACGTCTTTCACTCATTAAGAAGTCATGGTATTTATCCCATTGAGGGTCTTTACAATCAATTTGGAATGGATTCTTACCTTCTTCAGCTAATGCAGGATCAAATCTGAATGTTGGCCAATATCCACACTCAGTAGCCAATTTAGCTTGTTGATTAGCATTAGTTAATCCACCCTTAACACCATGGTTAATACATGGAGAATAAGCAATTACAATTGATGGCCCTTCATGTGCTTCAGCTTCAAGCATTGCTTTTAGTACTTGAGCTGGACTAGCACCATGAGATACTTGAGCTACATATACATGACCATAAGTCATAGCAATTGCAGCTAAGTCCTTCTTCTTACCTGATTTACCACCAGCAGTAAACTTAGCGATAGAACCAGTTGGAGAAGATTTAGAAGACTGTCCACCTGTATTAGAATAAACCTCTGTATCTACTACCAAGATATTAATGTCTTCATTACTAGCAATTACATGGTCTAATCCACCATAACCGATATCATAAGCCCAGCCGTCTCCACCAATCATCCAGTTAGACTGTTTTACGATGAAGTCTTTAACACCTAAGATATCCTTAGCTGCTTCACAAGAAGTGTTAGCTAAAGCATCAACTAATTTAGCTTTTAAGTCTTTAGTAATAGCACCACTGTTACGGTTTTCCATCCATTCTTGATATAAAGCTTTTAATTCAGGCTCTACATCATTTATAGTTTCCATCATAATATTTTTAATTCTGTCACGAGTAGTTTCAGAAGCAACTCTCATACCGAATCCGAATTCAGCATTGTCCTCAAATAATGAGTTTGCCCATGCTGGACCTCTACCATCAACATCTGTAGTAAATGGAGTTGCTGGATAAGAACCACCGTAAATTGAAGAACATCCAGTTGCATTTGCAATTGTCATTCTATCTCCAAATAATTGAGAGATTAACTTAACATATGGAGTCTCTCCACAACCAGCACAAGCTCCAGAGAATTCAAATAATGGCTTAGAGAATTGAGAACCTTTAACATTAGTAGTTTTTAATAAGTCATCTTTATATGTTACTTCATTGAACATATATTCTGCATATTCTGGTTCCCCAGCTGCAATAGACTCTTTAATTGGTACCATTTCAAGAGCTTTATTTCCTCTCATACCTGGACATACATTAGCACAAACTCCACATCCAGTACAGTCTAAAGTAGAAATTTGTAGACGGTATTGTAATCCATCTAATCCTCTACCCATTGGCTTCTTAGTTGTCATGCCTTCAGGAGCATTAGCCACCTCTTCTTCATCCATTAAGAATGGTCTAATTACTGCATGAGGACAGACAAAAGAACATTGATTACATTGAATACAGTTTTCATCTACCCATTTTGGAACAAAGTTAGCAATACCACGTTTTTCATAAGCAGCAGCACCATTAATCATAGTTCCATCTTCATAGCCTTCAAATGCTGATACTGGTAATTCGTATCCTTTGATAGCATTGATTGGATCTGCAATATTCTTAACGAAACCTGGACGATTTTCGTCAACTTTTGCAGCCTCTTCTGCTTCAAGATTAGCCCAAACTGGATCAACTGTTACTTCTACTAAACCTTCAGCACCTTTATCTATAGCCTTCCAGTTAAGCTCAACAATCTCTTTACCTTTACGTCCATATAACTTGTCAGCATATTCTTTCATTAATGTTTGAGCTTTATCATAAGGCATGATTTGCTCATTTAATTTAAAGAATGCAGATTGCATGATAGTGTTAGTACGGCGTCCTAAACCAATCTCTTGAGCTAAAGTTACCGCATCAATAATATAGAACTTAGCATCTTTTTCAGCCAATACTTTTTTAACACTATTAGGCATCTTTTCTACAATTTCATCAGCACTAGAAACTGTATTTAATAAGAAAGTTCCACCTTCTTGTAATCCACTTAGCATATCATACTTATCTAAGTAAGAATCTGTAGAACAGGATACAAAGCTTGGAGTAGATACTAAGTAAGTAGATCTAACTGGGTCTTTTCCAAAACGCAAGTTAGAACGAGTTACTCCACCTGACTTCTTAGAGTCATATGCAAAGTATCCTTGTGCATATAAATCAGTATTATCACCGATGATTTTGATTGTATTCTTATTAGCACCAACAGTACCATCAGAACCTAATCCATAGAATAATGCTTCAGTTACATCATCAGATAATACATTAACTTCTTCTTCAACTGCTAAAGACAAGTTAGTTACATCATCAACGATACCGATTGTAAAGCTATCTTTAGCGTCTCCTGCTAAATTATCAAACACAGCAATAATCTGTGCTGGAGTAGTATCTTTTGAAGATAATCCATAACGTCCACCGATAATCATCGGAGCATTTTCTTTACCATAGAATACTGATTTAATATCTAAGTACAATGGTTCTCCTGCAGAACCAGGCTCTTTTGTTCTATCTAATACAGCAATTCTTTCAACACTCTCTGGTAAAGCATTGAAGAAATACTTAGCACTAAATGGACGATATAAGTGAACAGTTAATAAACCTACTTTACGACCTTGAGCCACTAAATAATCTACTGTTTCTTCAATAGTCTCAGTTACAGATCCCATAGCGATAACAATATCAGTTGCATCTTCAGCACCATAATATACAAATGGAGCATAGTCACGACCAGTTACTTTAGAGATCTCTTCCATATATTTTGCAGCAATATCAGGAACTGCATCATAATATTTATTTTGAACCTCTCTAGTTTGGAAGTATACGTCATCATTTTGAGCACTACCACGAGTTACAGGATGCTCAGGATTTAATGCTTTGTTACGAAATTCTTGAACAGCATCTCTATCCAATAAACGATCATATACTTCATAATCCATTACTTCAACTTTTTGAATTTCATGAGAAGTACGGAATCCATCAAAGAAGTGTAAGAAAGGAACCTTACCTTCAATTGCAGCCAAGTGAGCTACCCCACCTAGATCCATAACTTCTTGTACTGATCCACTAGCAAGCATTGCAAAACCAGTCTGTCTAGCAGCCATTACATCTTGGTGATCACCAAAAATTGATAACGCCTGTGCAGCAATTGATCTTGCAGCTACATGAATAACACCTGGTAATAATTCACCAGCAATCTTATACATGTTAGGAACTTTTAAAAGTAACCCTTGAGATGCAGTATATGTAGTAGTTAATGCACCTGCTTGTAAAGAACCATGTACTGTTGCAGCTGCCCCAGCTTCTGATTGCATCTCTACAACATTTACAGGCATACCATACAAATTCTTCTTACCTTGAGAAGCCCATAAGTCAACATACTCAGCCATCGGAGATGATGGTGTGATAGGATAAATACCAGCTACTTCAGTAAATGCATAAGAAGTATATGCAGCAGCTTGGTTTCCATCCATAGTTTTCATTTTTTTAGCCAATCTTTCCGCCCCCTTGTTTTATGTTTATGTTATGTTCTAAAATTACATATTTTTAGTATACTACAACTATTAATACTAGTCAAATAATCTAATTTTCAGAAAATTCTATTATTTTTTCTCGAATAATTATAATACAAAAAAGAAAAAAGCCACAAAATGTGGCTAAATCTCTCTTCTACCTTCTAAAGCTTTAGATAATGTTACTTCATCAGCATACTCTAAATCTCCACCAACTGGTAATCCATGAGCTATTCTAGTTACTTTAACCCCTAAAGGTTTTAGCAATTTAGATATGTACATTGCAGTAGCCTCTCCTTCAACATTAGGGTCAGTAGCTAAAATAACCTCAGAAGTATTCTCATCTAATCTCGGAAGTAGACTTTTTATCTTGATATCCTCTGGACCAACTCCATCAATAGGAGAAATCGCCCCATGCAAGACATGATAAACTCCTTTATACTCTCCTGTTTTTTCCATAGCAATAACATCTTTTACCTCTTCTACTACACAGATTAGACTCTTATCTCTTTTATGCTGACTACATATTTGGCAAGGATCATTTTGAGTTAAATTATTACAAATAGAACAATATGATAATTTATTTCTTATCTCAGAAATAGACTTTGCCAAATCTTGAGCATCTTTTTGTTTCATTTCCAAAATATGAAAAGCCAATCTTTGTGCAGTTTTCGGTCCTACTCCTGGTAATTTTGAAAGTTGGCCAATCAATTGCGATAAGGGTTGTGCATAATATCTCATAATTTATTTCCCCTTAAACTTAAAATAGTCCTGGAATATTCATCCCACCTGTTAATTTACCCATCTCTTTTTGAGTCATATCTTGTACTTTACGCATAGATTCATTAACTGCCGCTAAAATTAAATCCTCTAACATTTCAACATCATCAGGATCTACTGCATCAGGGTCTATTTTTATTCCAACAATCTCCTGTTGTCCATTTGCTGTTACAGTTACCATTCCACCACCAGCAGAAGCTTCAACAGTCTTTTTAGCTAACTCATCTTGCATCTTTGTCATTTGTCCTTGCATCTTTTGAACTTGTTTCATCATTTTACCCATATCCATAAATACCATCCTCCTATAAATAAAAAATTATTATTAACTAATCTCCTCGACTTTAACAACTGTGCCGTTAAATAAATTAATAGCTTTCTTAACCAAAGGATGCTCTAATATCTCTTGCTCTTTATCCTGAGCTTCATTATTAATATTTCCAGAAAAAATACATTTAACCTTCAAGCTAACTCCCAAAAACTTTTTTAATACTGAAACAACAGTATCTTGCTCTCTTTCTACTGAATCTTTATGAAATTCATGCTCAAAGGAGATAAATAACTTATTATCTTCAACCTTTGCTGGTATTGCATCTTTCAATAATGCTTGCAATCTCATCTTTTTATTGGATTTAAGATAATCTAATATCTCTTCCCATTTATCTCTGATTATATCTATATCAATGTTGACAGGAGCAGATACCTTTACAGTATTTTTATTTTCTAGATCATTATTTTTGGAGTTAGATTGTTCAATATTATCTTCTTTAATACCTGTTTGTACTGAAGATTTATTATCTATATTATTTACTATTATATTTCCATTATCCACTAGGTCTTCTAACCTAGACAAACGTTCTACTAAATTATCTAAAGAGTTCTCTTCATCAAGCTTAATCAGCTTAATGATTCCCATCTCTAAGTTAATACGGGGATGAGTTGTATGCTTCAAATCATAATGTAGCTGATTTAAGGAATTTACCCATTTTAATAATTGGCTAACCTGTAAATTTTCAGCTTGTTCTTCTAATTTCTCTTTATTTTCAATAGTAACATCTATTATCTTACTAATATCTTTACATTCTTTTACTAACAATAAATTACGCAAATGATTAATTAAATCACTTACAAATTTAGCTATATTCTTTCCTTGTTTTATAATGTTATTAATTAACTCTAAGCTACTCTCTATTTCTTTATTTAAAATTGTCTCTGTTAGCTTAAATAGTATTTCATCACTAACTAAACCTAATACTTCTCCAACATCTGTAAGATTAATCTTTTGTCCACTAAAGGAGATAGCTTGGTCTAAAATACTGATAGCATCTCTCATTCCTCCATCAGCATTACGAGCAATAGTAGCTAACACCTCTGTTGAAGCCTCAACATCTTCCTGACTACAGATATAAGCCAATCTATCTTTAATATCACTAATAGATAAGCGACTAAAATCAAAGCGTTGGCACCTGGATAAAATAGTAGGTAGGAGTCTATGAGGTTCGGTTGTAGCTAAAATAAAGATAACATAATCAGGTGGCTCTTCTAAAGTTTTTAGTAAAGCATTAAAAGCCTCTGTTGTTAACATATGTACTTCATCTATAATATATACTTTATAATTTCCCTCAGTAGGAGAAAATTTAACTTTTTCCCTCAAGTCTCTAATTTCATCAATACCTCGATTAGAAGCAGCATCTATCTCAATGACATCGATTGAATTATTATTTCTAATTTTATCACAAGAGTCACATCCATCACACGGATTAACAGTTGGCCCTTCTTTACAATTCAATGCTTTAGCTAAAATCTTAGCAGTACTAGTCTTACCAGTACCCCTAGGTCCACAAAATAGATAAGCATGAGCTATTCTATCCATTTTGATTGCATTTTGTAAAGTTTTGACTACATTCTGTTGACCAGCAATATCAGAAAATTTCTGTGGACGCCATTTTCTATAAAGTGAAATGTAGGCCATCATATAACCCCCAAATAAATTTATATCATAATAATAAGAAAGGACCGTGCATTCGCGTTCACCTACCTCCTCCAAGCGTTACTTAAGCAGTTAGCTCGAATTAGGCACCCCTACGGCACACGGAAGACATTTACTTACCGCTGCTTCCTTCCGGACCTGACGGGGTTCATAAAGCTCCGTTGCGTAGGACCCAATTGTCAACACCACTTACTTAAGCCAGACCTTACAGAAGATAGACTTAGGCGAACATCAATCCCGCTATAGCGGATTGCGGGTTACAGGGTACCGCTACCACCCCATTTAGCACGGTCACAATTTATATAAAGGCAGAAGCCTTTATTGCATAATTTAATTATAACACTTATAATTTTATCAAATATAAAATCATAAGTCAACATGAAGTAAAAAATAGCATCAATTACCAAATAGTTAATAAAATAAAAACACCTTACGGTGATGATTTTTATGGCGGAGAGGGAGGGATTTGAACCCTCGGTAGAAGTTAATCTACACTCGCTTTCCAGGCGAGCCCCTTAAGCCAGACTCGGACACCTCTCCATATTTATCTTAATCTTCTAAAGAAAGATTTCATTATTTGGCGACATTGATCTTCTAAAATACCATGTTGTATTTCTAATCTATGATTTAATAAATTAGAGTCTACCAAATTAAATAAAGTTCCAGCAGCTCCACCTTTAGGATCAGTTGCACCATAGACTAGAGTATCAACCCTAGATTGAACTAATGCGCCAGCACACATAGGACACGGTTCAATGGTGACATATAGAGTACATCCATTTAAACGCCATCCCCCTAATTTTTCAGCAGCTTGACGAATAGCCAATACTTCTGCATGAGCTGTTGCATCTTGCAACTCTTCCTTTAAATTATGAGCTCTAGCTATAATCTTCTTATCTTTAACGATTACAGCACCAATTGGAACTTCTTCTTTATCAAAAGCTTTCTTAGCTTCTTTTAAAGCCTCTTTCATATAATATTCTTTGTTCATCTTTTCACCTAAATTTATGGCGCGCCCGGCAGGATTCGAACCTGCGACCTCCTGATTCGTAGTCAGTTACTCTATCCAGCTGAGCTACGGGCGCACGATGATTAGTTGACAGTGTATAATGTACAGTTTACAGTTAAAAACTTAAGTTCTTAAAGATCTTAGGCTTTTGAACTTAACTGTCCACTGTCAATTGTAAACTGTTAACTGAATTTAAATGGCGGAGAGAGAGGGATTCGAACCCTCGCTAGAGATAATTCCCTACTACAGGTTTAGCAAACCCGCCCCTTCAGCCTACTTGGGTATCTCTCCACGTTATTTAGTTAATAATTAATAATTAAAAATTAAAAGTTAATAGTTTAAGGTTCTAAAGGTATTAATCTCAAGTGTTTACTGTTTACTTTTCACTATTAACTGTTAACTGTTTTTATTGGCGGAGAGGGTGGGATTCGAACCCACGGTACGCGCAAACGTACAACGGTTTTCAAGACCGTCACCATCAACCGGACTCGGACACCTCTCCATTGTTTGTTAAATTCTCTAGACGCTAGATTATTATATAACACTATAAAATATCTGTCAAGGACATTTGAAAGATTTTTTAAATAAAATATCTTTCAAATAGTTTGTCCTTTCCTTGCGACAGATATAATAATAACATAAACTATAAACAAAATCAAATACCTTTTTTTGTAAAAAGATAACTTGCTTATCTCTTTTACATCTCCCCTTTTATCTTAAAGGATAATCTTAATAGCCCTTCAGTAAGATGTTCATTTTCAACAGATACATCTTTAGAAACCTTCAAATCTACAGGGGCAAAGTTCCAAATCCCCTTTACACCCGCAGAAACTAAATTATCGGCAACATCTTGAGCAGAATCTTCAGGTACTGCAATAATACCTATATTAACCTCATTATCTTTAACATACTGATCTAAATTAGCAATATCTCTAACCTTAATTCCATTGATGGTCATACCTATTAATCTTGGATTAATATCAAAAGCAGTCAACAAATTAAAACCTCTTCTTTTAAAATCAGTGGCACTAATTAAAGCCTGACCTAAATTCCCTACACCTACCAACACCATATTACTCTTCTTCTCTATACCCATCACCTTAGCTAAGGCATTGTACAATTTCTCTACATTATATCCATAACCCTGTTGCCCAAAGTTACCAAAGTGATTAAGATCTTGTCTAAGTTGTGGTGCTGATACTCCAACAATTTCCCCAAATTCTCGTGAAGAAATCTTTTCTACCCCTCTTTTCAATAGTTTACCTAGATGACGATGATATTTAGGTAATCTTTTGATAACAGCAGTAGGTATCACAACTGATTTTCCTTCTTTATGAATCATAATAACATCCCCCTCTTTATTTGCGGTGAAATTTATGACTCCCAAATCGGCTTATAAAAGCTTTAGCTTCTTTATTATGTATTGAATACCTTATGTCAGATTCTTCGCCAAAATTATTTACTTGCTTGGTTGTAAACTTAGTATCCATTAATGTAGCAGGACCTCCTACACACCCTCCTTCACAACCCATTCCTTCTATAAAACAGTTTTGATATTGGTTAGCTTTAGCCAATCTCAATACTTTAATACACTCCTTTAGACCTTGAGCCTTAATTGTATTAAACTCTCTATTTGGATCTAGTTGAGATACAGAGCCTTCTACTGCCTTAATTAATCCACCACTTCTAGCAAAAGTTCTTCCATCATCAGTAGCATCTTCAAAATCATTATCATCAGGAGAAATACTAGCTAAATTAATTCCCGCTCCTACAAACATAGAACCCAACTCTTCAAAGGTTAATACAGCATCTACCTCATCATTTTTCAATGCCTCATCTTTTTTAGCGATACAAGGTCCGATAAATACTACTTTAGAATCTGGATACTCCTCTTTTAAAGCTTTAGCCAAAGCCACCATAGGTGATACAGTACTAGATATATTCTCGATTAATTCCGAAAACTCCTGCTCAATTAGAGCTAAAAAGGCCGGACAGCAAGAAGTGGTTAAATAATCCTGTTTGTCAGGAACCTTATCTAAAAATTCTTGGCTCTCTTCGATAGCAACTATATCAGCTCCTAAGGCAACCTCTTTTATCATATTAAAACCTAATTCTTTTAAGCCTTGTTTAATCTGAGGTGCTTTTATTTTAGCACCAAATTGTCCTACAAAAGCAGGGGCTAAAATTGCAATTACATCTTCATTTTTAACCATATTTATAGTCTGCAAAATCTGTGATTTATATGTAATTGCTCCAAAAGGACAAGCCTTAATACAAGAACCACAAGAAACACAACTATCATAATTAATCTTTGCTTGTCTATTACTATCAGCAGTAATAGCCTCTATACCACAAGCGGTTTCACAAGGTCTGCTCATCTTTAAAATCGCATTATAGGAGCATGATTTCTGGCATAGACCACACTCTATACACTTATTTTGATCAATATATGCTCTATTTTGTACTATAACAATGGCATCTTTAGGGCATACATTGATACAGCTATGGTCTACACAGTTTCGACAAGCATCACTTACTCTATACTTATCTAAAGGACAACGATCACAAGCAATATCTAGTACATTCACATTATTCCCTTCTACTTTTTCTAAATTCAAAGCTTGCGTAGCTAACTCCTTTAAATTCTTAGCATCACCATTTGCTTCTAATCCTAAAGCAGATTTAATCCGGTGATTAACAATTGCTCTCTCTTTATGGGCACAACATCTATAACCTAACCCTTGTTCTGGAATTAATTGCTCTGGTAATTTATCAATATCCTCTTCTAATCTACCTTCAAAAGCTAATTGAGCTATACTACTAAATACTCTACGTCTTAATTTAGTTACCTCTGAAACATTTTTAGCCACAATAAACTCCTCCTTATTTATCTTATTTATCTTATTTATCTTATTTATCTAACTTATCCTTAATCAAATCAATTAAATCCTTAGGTCTAGTAGGAGCATATATCTCATCATTAATTCTTACTGCTGGGGCACCTTTACACCTATCTAAACAATTAACTGCCTCAACATCAATATCAATCTCTGTCTTTTTATTAAAATCCTGTACAGCCTCAATTAAATTCTGGGAACCCATCAAATGACATGGAGTACCAATACACACTTGAACTTTAATTTCCATTCTTATCCCTCCTTTATAAAGCTAAAACCATTCTACAATTACCTTCTTTCCTTTATCTCTCAAACAATTTACTAACCTTTTTATAATCTGTTTTCTAATTGCCATATTTTCAGGCAATCTCAGACTCTGATGGGCTGGATTAATCTTCTTACCTACTAACATTTTGATACTATCACTTTCTAGTAACAGTCTGGCTAATTCAGTTGCCCCATCTTTTTGTTTAGGTAAGTCCTCTTGACAATTTACATTTGTGATTCTTTCTACTGTCTTATTTAAAGTCAGTAAGCCTTCAGTAACTAAATCTACTCCATCTAACTGAGAAGTAGGAGGAATTTCTGGATCATAATAGGTCAAACTAACCTCTAATTCTTCATTTAATTCTCTAGCAACTATTTGGGCACTAGTACCCCCTGCAATTACCTTCTTTCCTGAACTAGAGATTAACTTATCAACAACTTCTTTATCTCTCTCTCCATTTTTAGGAGGACCACTGAATAATATCAGTTCCCTCTCTTCCCTAAAGAGTGCAATAACAGCTGTTGTATCATCACCAGGCTCCATACAATAATAAGCATTACAGACCTCAATTAATTCTTCTGCAAACTTATTACTACTCTGGTATTTGCCAATAATTCGTTCAAAATGTTCTGCTATACCATCCCAACCCAAACCAAAATTAAGTAAGCCACCTACCCCGGCATGAGTAACACCATCACTAATTAACATAATCATTTCATTATTATTTAATTGAAAATGTGCTTCTTTTACCTCTTTATCCCCTACTTTTCTCTTCTTCATATCTATTTTAGAAATATTCCCCTTACTATCTACAAAAAAAGAATCAGGATTATCTATTTCTACTAAATATGCTCTACCATCATTAAATATCTGTAAAATAGATAAGGTAGAATAAGCTAATTGCCTCTCTTTACAGACTGGTAATGTATTGGTGATGGTATCTACCACCTCTTCTAAAGGTATTCCTTTCTCTAATAACCTGCTAGCAATCTTGGTAGTCAGAGTAGATAATATATTTGCTTTTACTCCACTTCCTAACCCATCAGATAAGACTATAATCTTACTATCTTCAGTCTCTACAATCTCTACATTATCTCCACATAACTCTTCATTATGCTTAGAAATTCTAGAAACACTAGTCTCCACAAACATATTTATCTTTCCTCCTCTTGCATTAACTGTCGTACTTCATATAAGATCGCCTTTGTTTCTGAGGTAGATTCCCCCAATAATCCTGCAATCTCTTGGGCTACCTTCATCTGTTTATGAATAACTTGATTAGCTTTCTCCAAAGTCGTCTCTTTCATCTTAGCCACTCTCTCATTATGATTCTCTCTCTCTGTAACATCAGTAATTATACCGATCACCAATTCATAATCAATTAACGGAAAGACAGACTGCTCACATATCAAATCATATTGTTTATATTCAACCTTTTTTTGAGAAATAGATTTCTTATTAAACCATGCATCTAAATAATCTTTTGGGTCAATATATCTATATAATTTATGACCTATGGCAATCTCATCATTACGGTTAAATAATTCATCTGCCTTAGGATTGAACTTTTGAATTGTCATATCTTTATCTACAACAATAATTGCATTAGGTGATGACTCTACAATTATATCTGCCAAAGACTCCATCTTACCTTTCATATAAGGAATACACATCTTTAGTTCAGCTAAACCCTGATAGATAGCTATAGCTTTTTCACGGCAGCTATTATAGCCACAGCCACCACAATCCAACTCATCTTTTTTGCTAAATTTTCCAGTCTGTGATAATATCAATCTAATTTGATTTTCTGTAGGTATCTTCTCTTCAATTTTGCGATTAAGATATTCCCGACTTGTATCTATTTTAATCTCATTAATATTAGATTTATCTTTCTCTATATCTTCCTTTTGAGCATATTTTACTACTCTTTCTTTTCGAGAATTAATACTCAACTCTGAGTTGATACCAGGACCATTTATACACCCTCCAGAGCACACCATAGCCTCAATAAATTTCGGATTAATTTCATCTGCTAATATGTCTTCAAAAGTCCTCATACATTCACCTAATCCCGAAATGGATAATACTTCTGTACTCAATCCGAAATTAATATTTGCTGCCTTTAAAACACCATTCTCTACTGGAAAAGCTCTAGACCAATTTCCTGAAATACTTTTAAATTTATCTGTTTCTAAATTATTCAAATCTATATCTTCAGATGAAAATATTTTTTCTAACTCCTCAAAAGTAATTGCTAAATCAACAGCTTCTTTGGAACTCTTCCAATCTATCTCTTTAATTTTAGCTATACAAGGACCTATAAAGACTACCTTTGAATCTCGATAGTTATCCTTTATCAACTTAGCATGGGCTACCATAGGAGAGATCGTAGGGGATAGATAAGGAATTAAATCAGGATAATGCTTCTCTACTAAACTAACTACAGCTGGACAACAAGCTGATATAAGTGTCTTATCACCCATCTCTAATAATTCTCCATACTTTCTTGCTATCACTTCTGCTCCTACACTTGTCTCCTCAACATCATAAAATCCTAAATTCTTTAAAGCTGTTATTAATTGCCCTGGACTACAATCAAAAGCGGCTGGAAAAGATGGAGCTATACTGGCTATTACCTTCTCTTCTTTTAATAACTTCTTTAAATTTTCTAAATGATTGGTAACACCCTTAGCATTCTGTGGGCATATCTCTATACAATGTCCACAGTTAATACATTTTTCTTTTACAACCTCTGCTTGACCATTATTAATTTTAATTGCTTTGACAGAACAATCTCTCACACAACGATAACAGTCTTTACACTCCGATTCACTTAAAGTAATGATGCTCAATCAATTCACCCCTTTATTGAATTCTTTATAAAAGAGTTCTTTTATATTTTCTGGAGATACATTTGTAATTATCTCTTGATCAAATTTAAGGATAACACCCTCTGTACATTTACCTTGGCAAAAAGAAGCACCTAATTCTATTTCTGTATCTAATTCTTCCTCTTTGATTATCTTTTTTAATATCTCTACAATTTGATAAGCCCCTTTAATATGACAACTACTTCCAACACAAATTAGAATTTTTTTCATCAAAAACCCCTCTGTCGTTATTTTTTTAACAATATAAATTAAAAAAATGAATCTCTGTTTTTATATTAACATGTAAAGTAATTTTTGACAACTCTATTATTTAGTTTTATAAATAAAAAAACATCCTTTTTAGGATGATTAGATTATAAACTATTATATTAAAATGGCGGAGAGAGAGGGATTCGAACCCTCGCTAGAGATAATTCCCTACTACAGGTTTAGCAAACCCGCCCCTTCAGCCTACTTGGGTATCTCTCCACATTATTAGTTGACAGTTGACAATTTACAGTGTACAGTTAAAAGATCTTGAAGTTCTTGACCTTAAACTGTTAACTATTCACTGTTAACTACTTTTATTGGCGGAGAGGGTGGGATTCGAACCCACGGTACGCGCAAACGTACAACGGTTTTCAAGACCGTCACCATCAACCGGACTCGGACACCTCTCCGTATTAACTTAACACAAGATTTATTATAATTTATTTCAAAAGAATTGTCAAGGAAAATCAATAAAAAATTAATGGATCTAAAATTTTAGACCCATTAATACTTCTAACCTAATTAATCTCTTCAATTCCACCCATATAAGGTCTTAAAGCTTCGGGTATAGTTATGCTACCATCTTCATTTTGATAATTTTCTAAGATGGCAGCTACAGTTCTTCCTATAGCTAGCCCTGAACCATTTAATGTATGAATATATTCTGTACTAGCATTAGGCTCAGGACGATATCTGATTCCAGCACGCCTTGCTTGATAATCTTCAAAATTACTACAAGAAGATATTTCACGATAAGTATCATAGCTTGGTAACCAAACTTCAATATCATAAGTTTTAGCAGAAGAGAAGGTCAAATCACCTGTACACAATGTAACTACACGATATGGAAGCTCTAACCTTTGTAAAATAGTCTCTGCATTTTCCACTAGCTTCTCCAACTCTTCATAAGAGTCTTCGGGCTTAACAAACTTTACCATTTCAACTTTGTTGAATTGATGCTGACGAATAATACCTCTAGTATCACGACCATGAGAACCAGCCTCAGATCTAAAACAAGCACTATAAGCTGTGTGATATATAGGCAAATCATCAGCAGATAGGATTTCATCACGATACATATTTGTTACTGGAACTTCAGCAGTTGGAACTAAATAATAATCACTACCAGCTAATTTAAAAGCATCTTCTTCAAACTTAGGAAGCTGTCCTGTCCCTGTCATACTCTCACTATTCACGATAAAAGGAGGAAATATCTCTTGATAACCGTGTTCTTGAGTATGAATGTCAATCATAAAACTAATCAAGGCTCTTTCTAATCTTGCTCCTGATTTTTTTAAGAAGGTGAATCTAGAGCCTGTTACTTTAGCTCCTCGCTCAAAATCCAATATATCTAAATCTACCCCTAAATCCCAATGGGGCTTGGCTTTAAAATCAAATTTTGTCGGTTCCCCCCATGTTCTAATACAAACATTATCATCTTCATCTTTACCTACTGGTACATCTTTATTAGGAATATTGGGAATTCTTAGCATAATATCTTCTAACTTTTGATTATAGCCTTTAACCTTATCATCTAAATCTTTAATTTTGTCTGATACTTCTCCCATCTTTCGAATAACTTTTTGGGCTTCTTCCTCTTTTCCATCCCTCTTCAGTAATCCAATTTTAGAAGACTCTTGATTACGAATCTGCTTTAAGCTCTCTACTTCTTGAATCAACTCTCTTCTCTTTATATCAATCTCAGCAAATTCATCAATCGGAGCTTCAGTTCCTCGTTTATTTAAAGATTCTTTAACCAAATCAATATTTCCTCTAACAAAACCTAAGTCTAACATCTTTATCCTCCTCTTCTCTCTTAACGCTCATTATAAAGTTAATACATTTACATCTACCATACCATTAATCTCTAATAACTCTTCTTTTAATTTATTATCAATCTCTTGATCTATATTTAAAACCATTATAGCCTTTCCACCAATCTTATTACGCCCCAGTTTTAAGCTAGCTATATTAATCCCATTATCACCTAATAAGGTTCCAACTTTACCAACTACACCTGGCTGGTCAGTATGGTTAGTTACTAATAAGATCCCTTCAGGTATAATATCAATTTCATAACCATCTATTTCTAGAATTCTTAATTCATTTTTGTTGAATACAGTTCCAGATAGTTGTCTTACACCTTCACTATTTTTAACCTTTAAAGTAATCAAACTAGAATAAATATTAGTATCATCATTTTTACTTTCACTGACCTTAATTCCTCTTTCTTCAGCAAGTAATCTGGCATTCACCAAATTAACATTATCATCTAAAATAGGATTTAATAGACCCTTTAATAGTGTAGTGGTTACTGGTTGCAAATCATAATCAGTAATTTCACCTGTATAAATAACTTCAACTTCTTCAATTCTATTATCAGTTAGACCAGCATAGAAATTCCCAAGTTTTTCTGCTAGATTGAAATATGGTCTAATTTGATTCATTTCCTCTGGCTCTAAAGTAGGTATATTTAATGGAGTTTTTGGGAAACCTCTCTCAAATACCATTAACATTTGACGAGCAGCATCAATAGAAACATTATCCATAGCTTCAACTGTGGTTCCACCTAAATGAGGTGCTACAATTACATTCTCTTCTAATTGTAATAAAGGATAATCTTCTGTAAGTGGCTCTTCTTCATGTACATCTATACCTGCTGCTGCTACTTTACCATTTTTAATAGCTTCATATAAGGCTTTATGATCAACATTCTTTCCTCTAGCTACATTTACTACTCTAACCCCATCCTTCATTTTCGCAAATTCTTCTGTACTCAAAATATGATGAGTTTCTTCAGTTAGAGGAGTATGTAAAGTAATATAATCAGCTTGTTCTAATAATTCATCTAATTCTACTAATTCTACTCCTAATTCTTTACCTCGTGAAGCTGGAATATAAGGATCACTCGCAATTATATTCATATCAAAAGCTTTAGCTCTTTGAGATACTAAACCACCAATTCTCCCTAATCCAATAATACCTAAAGTCTTTTCATATAGTTCAACACCCATATATTTCTTTCTATCCCAAACCCCTTGATGCAAAGCTTGATTTGCTTGAGCTGTATTTCTAGAAACACCTAGCATTAAAGCCATTGTCTGTTCAGCAGCAGAAATTGAATTCTGTCCTGGAGTATTTAAAACTATAATTCCCATTTTAGATGCTGCTTCTACATCAATATTATCATAACCTGAACCTGCCCTAGCAATTACTTTTAAATTAGTAGCATGACTTAAGACTTCTTCATTTAATGGTGTCATACTCCTTAAAATAATTCCATCATACTTACCTATCTCTTCTAATAACTCTTCATAAGATAAATTGGTATTATAAGTAACCTCAATACCATTCTCTTCTAAAACATCAACACCTTTTTGTGAAATAACATCGCTAACTAATACCTTCATTAACTTCTCTCCTCCTCATAAAATACTTCTTGGGCAGCAGCTAAGCCTGCTCCTAACTCTAACTCAAATCCTAACTCTAGTAATACAAACTCTAAAGCTGATATAGTAGATAAGATATCAATTCTACTCACATTCCCTAGATGTCCAATCCTAAAGACTTTTCCTTGTAGCTGTCCTTTACTACCAGTAACATAGACATTATATTTATCTTTTAACTTATTTCTTAATAGACTATAAGCTATACCTTCTGGCAATTTAACAGCAGTTACTGTCTTAGAAGCAATTTTATCATCAACTAATAACTCTAAACCGATAGCCTTCATGGATGATCTTATTGCTTTAGTAATTATTTCATGCCTTTTAAACACATTCTCTAATCCCTCTTTTTTAATATCTCTTAATACTTCTCTTAATACATAGAGAATAGAGATGGCTGGTGTAGCAGGTGTTTGATTTTTAGCATCATAACGGTCTTTAGCACGTTTAAAGTCTAAATAGAATTTAGGTAAATCAGATGATTCATAGGCTTTTAATGCTCTAGGACTAATACTTACTAAACACAGCCCTGGAGGGCTCATTAAAGCTTTCTGTGAAGATGTAACTACTACATCAGCCCCCCATTCATCTGCCTTCAATTCAATTCCTGCTAATGAGCTAACAGCATCAATTAATAATAAACAATTATATTTTCTAGCTAACTTACCTATAGGTTTAGGATGATTAATAACTCCAGTTGAAGTTTCATTATGAGTCATTAAGATTGCTTTAATCTCTCCTTTTTTATAACTAGCTAATTTCTCTTCTACTTCTTTTGGTTCTACGGCTTCTCCCCAAGGAACATCTAACCTATCTACTTCTACACCATACTTCTCAGCAATAGTAGCATACCTTTCACCAAAAGCCCCTGTACATAGAGATAATATCTTATCCCCCTTAGACAAAGTATTAGCAATAGAACCTTCTAACCCACCAGTACCAGAACAAGTTAAAACTAATACATCATTTTTAGTCTGGAAAACATACTTTAAACCATCAACTACTTCTTTTAATAACTTTTCACACTCTACTTCACGATGACCAATCATTTCTGTAGCACCAGCCAACCTTGCCCTTTCAGGAATCGGAGTTGGACCAGGTAACATTAATGTTCTCTTCTCCTTCATAATATCTATCTCCCTTCTCGATACTCATAGCTTTACTAAAGGATATTAATAGTTTTTACACAATATTAATTATATAAATAAAAATCCCCCATCCCAAACAGACCCAGTAATAATTGGATTTGTTAGGGACGAGAGATTAATAATTACCCGCGTTGCCACCCTAATTGGTCAGAAATTGACCCTCTTTAATGGCAGATAACGGTGCCACCGATTTAGCTTGTATTCACTAACCACTCTTAGGCGGATTCGATTTATCTTTATATCAGCTCCCAGCAGCCACTGACTCTCTCTAGATAAAGATAAAATCTACTATTCCTATTCATTGTGTTTGATATATGTGTTTAATTTTCTCTTTATTTATGGAATATTATATAATAAGAGAAAGTAAAATGCAACCCTTTAAATCAAAATTAAAATTTATTATAAATATTCTTTAGTAATAATAGAATCCAAGATTTTTATCTTTTATATTATTTGTCTGCACCGATAAGTTATTCATTAGCCCTTTAATTAAATTTTTATTAAAAGAACCCAATAGAATTTCTATAGGCGACAATTTATTGTAATAAATCAAATTAGGTTCTCCTTCAATTCCAGATATTTTAGCTAATTCATCTACTGCATCATAAAAGGTTCCTAATTCATCTACTAAGCCTAATTCTTTAGCTTGCTCTCCACTATAAATTCTACCATCAGCCAGCTCTTTAACCCTATCTTCTGTCATAGACCTACCTTCCATGACAGCACCAACAAATTGTTGATATACCCCTTCAACCATTGTTTGTAAAATTTCCTTTTCTCTAGCAGTCATCTCTCTATCCGGATTACCTAAATCCTTATATTTTCTACTTTTAATAGTAATATAGTCCACGCCAATTTTATTGTATAGTTCTTTTAGATTAGCAAATTGCATTATAACACCAATACTCCCTGTAATAGTAGAGGGATTAGCATAAATTTTATTAGCTGCCATAGATACATAGTAACCACCTGAAGCAGCTGCATCCCCCATAGATACAACTATAGGTTTACCAGTTTCCCTAAATTTTCTTAATTCTCGATAGATTGCATCAGAAGCAGCTGAACTACCACCAGGGCTGTTCACTCTTAATAAAATACCTTTAACTGATTCATCATCTTTAGCTTGATTAATATGAGCCATTATCTGGTCGGAAGTAACTTCCATACTACCAAAAGCTCCTCCACCCTCTCCTCCTACAATAGGCCCACTTATATTTATTACTGCTAAACTATCTTTAGCTTTATTTTCTGAATCAACAAAACTCTTAACTAATATATAAAAACCACTTGCTAAAAATAATAAAGAAATCATAAATATAATCGCCATGACCAATAGAACTTTTTTTACATTAATCTCCATATACATCCTCCTAGTTGATATTACTGTAATTATAATTATTAATTTAACCAAATTAGAAGTTAAAAATTAATAAGTAATTTAATTGATAATATCAAATTTAGATATCAATGATAATAAATCCTTTTTTATTAGTATAATTTATTTCCTTGAAATTAAAAAAACTTCTAGACTATAGTCTAGAAGTTTTTTTAATTTTTCTGGCAGTGACCTACTCTCCCACAGGGCTGCCCCTGCAGTACAATCGGCGCTGGAGGACTTAACTGCTGTGTTCGAAATGAGAACAGGTGTGACCCC
>NZ_JBSQYM010000040.1:0-20060 GCF_055140805.1 Orenia sp. | reverse complement strand
CAGATGTGTATAAGAGACAGAAATAAAATTGAATATAAAAGTTAGGTGCTTTTAGAGATATCTAAAGGAGAATAGGGAATCAGGTGAAAATCCTGAGCGGACCCGCCACTGTAAAAAGCAGTTAATGGTATTATACGAAGAGTCATCTTTTTAGACTCGGAGGGATAGTTTATAGTTGACAGTGTACAGTTAAAAAACTGTTAAAGTCAAGTGACTATTAACTTTAATAGATTGTAGAAACCACTTGGTATTCAATATATCAGGGAAGGTACAGTTTAATGCTATAAGTCAGGAGACCTGCCTAATTTTTAAAGCTTACTTAAGCTTCGGGAGTAAAGAAAAGTAAGGAGATTGTTCTATAGGGATAGGTATATCTATATCTATATTTATATTTATATACGTTCGTTTTTTAACCCCCTTAATCTTCTTAATGGAGATTAAGGGGGTTTTTAGTTTAAATCAACTTTAAATTACAAAGGAGATAAAGATGAAAATATTAAAGAAGATTTTAGGAGAGATTGAAGAGTTAGACCAGGTTAAGATCAAGGAGGCAAAGCAGAGGTTAGATACTTTGACTAAGCCCCAAGGGAGTTTAGGGAAATTAGAAAAGATAGCAACTAAGTTAGCTGGAATAACTGGAGATGTATTTGCTCCAGTTGATTGTAAAGCTCATGTAGTAATGGCTGGAGACCATGGAGTAGTAGAAGAGGGGGTTAGTGCTTTTGCTCAAGAAGTAACGGTAGCAATGATTCATAACTTCTTAAATCAGGGAGCTGCTATTAATGTTTTGGCTCAGCAGGTGGGAGCAGAGGTTATAGTGGTAGATGTAGGTGTTGCTCAAGAAGTAGGTGCAGAAGGCTTAGTGGTTAAGAAGATCAAAGCTGGAACTGATAATTTTACTCAAAAAGCAGCTATGACAGAAGCAGAGGCGATAGCCAGTATAGAGGTAGGAATTGAGGTTGTAGAAGAGTTGGTTGATAGAGGGGTTAATTTAATTGGAACTGGTGAGATGGGCATTGCTAATACTACTTCTAGTAGTGCCATTATAGCGGCTTGCACTGGGTTATCAGTAGATGATGTGGTTGGTTATGGGTCAGGGATTGATGATAAAGGTCTTGCTAGAAAGCAAGAGGTAATCAAGCAAGGCTTAAAGTTAAACCAACCAGATAGCAATAACGGAATTGATATTTTAGCTAAAGTAGGTGGTTTAGAGATAGGAGCTATGGCAGGGATGATGTTAGCTGCTGCAGCTAAGAAAGTTCCAGTTATAGTTGATGGAGTGATTTCTGGAGCTGCTGCTTTAATTGCCAAAAAGTTGGAGCCAAAGGTAGTAGGCTATTTAATCCCTTCTCATAAATCAGTAGAGCCAGCCCATATTAAGACCTATGAGATTTTAGGCTTAGAGCCTATGTTGGATTTGGATATGAGATTAGGAGAAGGGACAGGAGCGGTCTTAGCCATGAATTTAGTAGAAGCAGCCAGTAGAATTATTAAAGAGATGGCCACCTTTGAGGAGATAGGGCTGTAGTTGTAGTGAAACTTAATGGGGAGATTAGGATAGTTTTTTTTGGTATTTAGGAGTTAGAGGTTTAGGTAGTTAGGCAGTTTCTAAACACCTACCCACCTGTCTACCTAATAAACAAAGTAAGGAGGATATTAATGTTTAAATTGAAAGCAAAGAAAAGTTTTGTGTTATTATCAACACTATTTATGACGTTATTGCCAAAGCAGGTTGAAGCGATGCATATTGCTGAAGGTTTTCTACCTATCAAATGGGCAGGAATTTGGTGGGCAGTTGCGCTACCTTTTTTGGCTTTAGGAATTAGGCAGATTAAAGAGTTAGTTAAGGAGCAAGGAGCAGGTGTTAAGGTATTATTAGCAGTGACAGGTGCTTTTGTTTTTATCTTGTCATCACTTAAGTTGCCTTCGTTAACAGGGAGCTGTTCCCATCCAACGGGAATTGGATTGGGTGCTATATTATTTGGACCTTGGCCGATGGTGGTCTTAGGTTCTATTGTACTTCTTTTTCAAGCAATATTATTGGCCCATGGTGGTCTAACTACCTTAGGAGCTAATCTATTTTCAATGGCGATAGTAGGAGCCTTTGTAGCTTATGGAGTATATAGGTTGCTTAAGAGTATGGGAGCACCTCGATGGCTAAGCATATTCTTAGCTGCAACCTTAGGAGATTTGATGACTTATGTAACAACTGCTACACAATTGGCCTGGGCTTTTCCAAGTGGAGAAGGTGGAGTTTTACTTTCATTAACTAAATTCTTAAGTGTCTTTGCAGTAACTCAGCTTCCTTTGGCTATTACTGAGGGGCTATTAACAGTACTGGTTTTTAATCTAATCCACCAATATAATGAAAATGAATTAAAAGAGCTTGCAGTTATATCCAAGGGGAGGAAATGAGCATGAACTTAGCCCAAAAAAATTTAATGATAATACTCTTGATCTTAGTTATTACTATTATTCCATTATTAATAATGCCTAATGCTGAATTTGGTGGTGCTGATGGAGCAGCAGAAGGGATTATTGCAACGATCAATCCTGATTATCAACCTTGGTTTAATAATATTTGGGAGCCTCCCAGTGGAGAGATTGAGAGCTTACTGTTTGCTTTACAAGCTGCCTTAGGTGCAGGGATATTGGGTTATTATATTGGAGTTAAAAAAACTGAAGCTAAGTATAAAGGTAAATCAGAAGAAGAATGTTAAATATTGATCAATATGCTTATTCTAATCAACTTAGTAAGATTCACCCTATGGAGAAGATATTATTTGCAATAGGAATTATGATAGTCTGTTTAGTAGCTAATTCAGTCTATATTTCCCTAGTTGTTATTTTGTTGATGGCGGGGGTAATAACTCTGGGTGCTAGAATATCTATGAAACTATTGATTAAATTATTGGCTATTCCAGTCTCTTTTTTATTGTTTAGTATTTTGGCAATTATTATTTCTATTACTACAGATGAAAATACTCTGTTATGGTATGTAGCTTTGGGAAAGGTCAAGGTGGGTATTCAAAGTAGAAACTTGTTAGTGGGGATTAACTTATTCTTAAGGTCGTTAGCCGCAGTATCTTGCTTATATTTTTTAGCTTTGACTACTCCTGCAGTGGAGATTATCAATATATTTAAAAAAATGAAATTACCCGAAATCTTTATAGAGTTGATGATACTGATCTATAGACTATTATTTATACTATTAGAAACAGCTAATCAGATTAGACTCTCTCAACTGTCTCGTTTAGGCTATACATCTTTTAGAAATTCCCTGCTCTCTTTAAGTAAATTGATTGCCCGTTTATTTATTAAAGCTTATTACCGTGCTAGAGAACTAGTAATAGCTTTGGAAGCTAGGGGATATGATGGAGAGATTAGAGTATTAGCACGAGAACATCAACTTTCTAAGAGGAATTTGATAACTATTTTTTTAATTGAATTTTTTTTGATAATTGTTACGGTATATAGTTAGATTTAATGGGTATATTGCGACACTTTTACTTTAGTGTACAATGTACAGTTGACGGTTGACAGTTAAATTCAAACCCTTTAAGGTCTTTGATTTTGGTCTTTTAACTGTAAACTGTACACCGTCCCTACGAGTTTAAAAACCAAAACTCTTCGTGTAAACCACTGTCAACTCAAAAAAGTGTCGCAATATCTCATATAATGTCATATTTTAATTTCATTATAAAGTTGAACGGAGGTGGTCTTATTGTCTGAAATAATACTTGAAGCTAAAAATCTTGATTTTATTTATCCTGATGGAACTAAGGCTTTAAATGATTTATCTATTAAGGTACCTAAAGGTAAGAAGCTTGCACTATTAGGACCCAATGGAGCAGGAAAGTCTACTCTCTTTTTGCACTTTAACGGGATTTTGCAGCCTCAATTTGGGGAACTTAGCTTTGCTGGAAAGAGAATTAGCTATAAGAGAAGAGAGTTAAAGAAGCTAAGAAAGAGTGTAGGGATTGTCTTTCAAGATCCTGATAAGCAATTATTTTCGGCAAGTGTCTTAGAAGAAATCTCCTTTGGCCCCTTTAACCTGGGTTTATCCGAAAGTGAGGTAAAAAATAGGGTAGATGAGGCTATGAGTACTCTTGGAATTAGTGATTTAAAGGATAGACCTACCCATTTATTGAGTTATGGTCAGAAGAAAAGGGTATCGATTGCTAGTATTTTGGCAATGAAGCCCAAGGTGATTATCTTTGACGAACCGACAGTCTGGCTCGATCCTAAGCAGGCAGAAGAGATGATTGTATTTTTTAATCAACTACAGCAGAAGGGGATAACAGTTATTATCTCAACACATAATGTTGATTTAGCTTATTTTTGGGCTGATTATATCTATGTTATGAAGGCTGGGAAGTTGATTGGTGAGGGGATAGCAGAAGAGGTATTTCAAGACGAATTACTTATCTCAGAAGCTAGTCTAGTTCAACCTTGGCTAGTAGAAGTATATCAAGGGTTAAAGCAGAAGGGTTTGGTCAAAGATGGAAGTTATATTCCTAGAAATAAGAAAGAATTTTTAGAATTAATAGATAATTAGAGGAGGAGATTAAAAATGAAAACAGGTGTAATTATCTTAGGTCATGGAAGTAGAACAGTAGAGGCAAACCAGGTCTTTGATAGTATAGTAAAGATGGTTAAAGAAGAGATAGATTATGAGATAGTAGAGAAGGCATCAATGGAGCTGGCTAAGCCAAGTTTGGCTGAAAGTGTAGAGATGGTCGTTAAAGCTGGGGTTAAGAAGGTAATAGTAGTTCCTTTATTCTTGTTTCCTGGTATACATATACAAGAGGATATTCCTAAATTACTTAAGTTAGAGCAAAACAAGTATCCGGAGGTTGAGTTTATCTTTGGTAGAAATATTGGTGCAGATCAGAAGATAGCGGAGCTAATGGTAGAACGGGTAAAGGAAGTAGGATGAGCTTATGGATTTTAATAAAGATCCTAGAGGAATTGAAGTTAGAAGTATGGAGATTATCACTGAAGAGGTGGGAGACTTAGGTCAAAGTCCTCAAGAGGATAAAGTAATTAAACGGGTAATTCATGCTACAGCTGATTTAGAGTTTGCCAAGTTAGTAGTGATTTCTAAGGGAGCAATTGAAGCTGGCTTAGCAGCCCTTAAATCAGGTGCTAACATCGTGACAGATGTAAATATGCTAAAAGCAGGGATTACTAAAGGTAAGAGCAGAGAATTAAAGATTAAGGTGGATTGTTTTATTAGCAATCAGGAGATTGCCACAGAAGCTAAGAAGCTGGGGATAACAAGGTCAATGATGTCGATGAGAAGAGCAGCTCAAGATAAAGATAATAAGGTTTTTGCCATTGGCAATGCCCCTACAGCTCTCTTTGAATTGATTAAATTAGTTAAGGAAGGAAAGGCAGCACCAGAGTTGATTATTGGGACTCCAGTTGGCTTTGTAGGAGCTAAGGAGTCTAAAGAGGAGCTAGAGAAGCTGGATATCCCTTATATTACTGTTAGAGGAAGAAAAGGTGGAAGTCCAGTAGCAGCATCGATTGTTAATGCGTTGCTTTATATGTGTTAAGGGAGCTATATAGGTATATGGTGACACTTGCGTGTCGGGAATCAGGAATCTGGAACCAGTGTTTATAACTGATTCCTGACTATTGATTCCAGATTCCTAAAAGTGTCGCATTATCATTCTATTATCTAAATCTCAGTATAATTTTAAATATATACTCTAAGCACAAAGTTATGAGTATGGGAAGGTGTTAGAATGGTTTTTGATTCCTACGTAGTCAAAAATGGAAAAAAATTAAGAAGAGGATATACAACAGGGAGTACGGCTACAGCAGCAGCAAAGGCAGCTACTTATGTTCTTTTTACTGGTAAGAGAATAGCTAAAATAGAGATAGATACACCAGCAGGAATTAAGTTGGATTTAGAGGTAGATATCTTGGAAATAAAAGAGGGATGTGTAACTGCTTCAGTCTTAAAAGATGGTGGCGATGACCCTGATGCTACTGATGGGATTGAGATAATTGCTAAGGTGGAAGAGATTGAAGCAGGTATTGAATTATTGGGAGGAGAGGGGGTTGGTCAAGTGACTAAGCCTGGATTAGCAGTAGAAGTAGGAGAGCCTGCTATCAATCCTGTACCTAGAAAGATGTTAAAAACTGAGATTAACAAAGTTTTACCTGCTGATAAAGGGGTAAGGGTTACTATTGAAGTTCCTGAAGGTGAGAAGATAGCCAAAAAGACTTTCAACCCCAAACTAGGAATTATAGGTGGAATCTCTATTTTAGGAACTACAGGGATTGTAGAACCGATGTCAGAGAAGGCTTATTGTGATTCTTTAGCTATTAATATCAGTCAGGCTGTAGCCTTAGGAGAAGAAGAGTTGATTTTAGTCTTTGGCAACTATGGAAAGAGAATGGCAATAGATTTAGGTTTTAGAGAAGAGCAGATTATTAGAATGAGTAACTTTGTAGGCTTTATGCTCAAAGCATGTGTAGCTAAAGGAGTCCAAAAGATAATTCTATTAGGACATATTGGCAAGCTGGTCAAGGTAGGAGCTGGAATCTTCAACACCCATAGCCATCTGGCTGATGCTAGATTAGAGACCATTGCTGCTTATACTGCTTCCTTAGGTGGGAGCCGAGAGTTAATCAATCAGATCTTAACTGCCAATACTGCTGAAGAGACCATAGAGATAATTAGAGATGCTGGATTTGAAAAGGTCTTTAATCTATTAGCAAAAAGAGTAAGTATTAGGGCTAAGGAGCATGTTGATGGAGAATTAGAGGTCAAGTCTCTTTTATTTTCAATGCAAGGAGAAGTGCTTGGAAGTTATAATTTACAATTAACGATTGACAATTGACAATTAAGATCTTACAAAGATATAAATGTTTTTATTTTTAGGATTTTGAATTTTAATTGTAAATTTTACATTATAAATTGTTAATTGGTCTTAAAAGGGGTGATCTAGTGAACAAGATACATATCTTAGGGATAGGTCCTGGAAGTAGAGATTATCTATTACCGATTACAGAGCGGATTGTCAGTAGAGCTGATATTATCATTGGTGGAAGTAGGGCTTTAGAGTTATTTAAGGATTATAATCAGGAGAAAATACAGATTACTGCTGATTTAGCAAAAATCAAAGATTATATAGAAGATAATTATCTAACTAAGAAGATAGCAGTCTTGGTTTCAGGGGACCCAGGCTTGTATAGTATGTTGAGTTATTTAAAGAGATTTTTTTCTGATGATGAGCTAGAGGTTATACCAGGTATCAGTGCCATTCAATTAGCCTGTGCTAAGGCAAAATTGATTTGGCAGGATGCTTATATTACTAGCTTGCATGGGAAAAGAGATAAGGAAGCTTTATTAGAGCTGATCTCTACTAAGGATAAAGTAGCCTTCTTTACCGATAATAAATTTCCTCCTAACGAGATTGCTGAGTTTTTAGTGGAGAAGGGAGTAAGGAATAAGATTGGAATTGTAGCAGAGAATTTATCTTACGAATCAGAAAGGGTAGTAGAGACTTCTTTAGAGGAGTTAAGTAAGCAAAAATTTGCTAAATTAACGGTGATGGTGATTTATAATGGATAACTGGAATTATAGAACTGCAGGGATTCCTGATAGTGAGTTTATTCGTGGTGAAATTCCTATGACCAAAGAAGAGGTCAGAACTATTAGCTTATCTAAGCTTCGTTTAAAAGAGGATAGTATTATTTATGATATTGGTGCTGGAACAGGATCAGTAGCAGTAGAGACTGCTTTATTAGCCTCCAAGGGAAGGGTCTATGCAATTGAGAGGGAAGCAGAGGGGGTTGACTTAATTAAGAGTAATTCTGCCAAGTTTCAAGTAAGTAATCTAGAAGTAAGACAGGGTTTTGCTCCTGAAGTTCTGCTAGATTTACCTGAAGTTGATCGGGTCTTTATTGGAGGTAGTGGAGGAAAGTTGGAGGAGATTTTAGATGTGATAGATAAGAAGCTAAAAGTAAAAGGTAGAGTAGTGATTAATGCAATCACCTTAAATACCTTGAATTCTTCTATTAAGAAGTTAGAGGAGTTAGCTTATGATTTGGAAATCACTAATATTGCAGTAACTAGAACACGGCAAGTAGGGGATTATCAGATGCTACAAGGCTTGAATCCAGTATATATTATTAGTGGTGAGAAAGGATGATTAGATGGCTGGAAGATTATATGGATTAGGGATTGGACCAGGAGATTCAGAGCTGTTGACTTTAAAGGCAAAACGAATCTTAGAAGAGGTTGATTTAATCTGTACTCCCCAATCGAGTAAAAATAAGAGTAGTGTAGCTTTAAATATAGTAGACGAGGTAGTAGATTGCCATGGGCGAGTGAAGTATCTATTCTTTCCTATGACCAAGGATAGAGCAAAATTAAGGCTAGCTTGGGATCAAGCAGCTGAAGAGATTATAGAGTTATTAGAAGCTGGTCAGGATGTAGCCTTTATTACTTTAGGTGATCCTTTATTATATAGTACTTATATCTATATTTTAGAGAGGGTTAGAGGAAATGAGTTTGAAGTTCAAACAGTACCTGGTATTACTTCAATCAATGCGTGTACTGCTAGATTGAATCTGCCTTTAGCTGAAGGAAAAGAGAAGGTCATGATTATTCCTGCTGCTTATGACTGTGACGATTTAGTAGAGATATTGACTAGCTATGAGAATGTAGTGTTGATGAAGGTCTCTAAAAATTATGAGGAGATAGTCAGGTTGTTGGATAAGTTAGATTTAGTAGAGAATGGGGTCTTTATCAGTCGCTGCGGGCAAGAAGGAGAGTTCATTACTAGAGATTTGAATTCATTGATTGGTGAAAAGATAGATTATTTATCGATGATTATAGTTAAAAGAAAATATAGTGTGAGTTATGAGTGTGAGTAAAAAATTCTTTTTTAAGTTCTTGAACTCACACTGACACTAACCACTCACACTAACCACTCACACTTAAACAAAAGGAGGGAAGCTAATATGAAAGTCTATTTTATTGGAGCAGGAGCAGGAGACCCAGAATTATTGACTATTAAAGGTATGAAGGCTTTAAAGCAGGCTGAGGTAGTTATCTATGCTGGTTCTTTGGTTAATCCTGCTATCTTAGATTATGCTCCTCAAGCAGAGGTCTACAATAGTGCTACCATGAACTTAGAAGAGGTCTTAACTACTATAGAAAAAGCGGTTAAAGCTGAAAAGATAGTAGCTAGAGTCCATACAGGAGACCCTAGTCTTTATGGAGCTATACAGGAGCAGATAGATTATTTAAAAAAACAAGGGATAGAGTATGAGATTATTCCAGGGGTTAGCTCCTTTTTAGCAGCAGCGGCAGCTATAGAGCGGGAGTTTACCTTACCTAGTGTCTCTCAATCATTGATTATTACTAGGTTAGAAGGGAGAACACCTGTTCCTGCTAAAGAGAGTTTGGAGAAATTAGCCCAGCATCAAACTTCGATGGCTATCTTTTTGAGTGTACATATAATTGGAGATGTGGTAGAAAGATTAAGTAAGGAATATCCAATTAATACTCCAATTGCGGTGATTCAAAAGGTTTCTTGGTCTGATCAAAGAATAGTCAAGGGGACTTTAAAGAATATAGCAACTAAGGTTCAAGAGGCAGAAATTAAGAAGACTGCTATGATTTTAGTAGGAGATTTTTTGGATAGTGATTATGATAAATCAAAGTTATATGATAAGAACTTCAGCCATGAATTTAGAAAGGCAGAAAAGTAATGAAACTGGCAATTATCGCCTTGACTGAATCGGGAAGGGCTTTAGCTAAGAGTTTAGGAGAGAAATTAGAAGAAGCGGAGATTTATTTACCAGTTAAATTGGCTGAAGGTGAGGATATACATAGTTTTGATACAACTTTAAGGGAGTTAGTGGCTAAGCTGTTTAAAGAATATGATGCTTTAGTCTTTATTATGGCTTTAGGGATTGTAGTTAGGGTAATAGCACCTTACTTAGCTGATAAGAGAAGGGATCCAGCTGTGCTAACCATTGATGAGACTGGGCAGAATGTAATCAGTACCTTATCAGGGCATCTGGGGGGAGCTAATTCATTGACAGAGAAGATTGCGACTTTAATTGGAGCAAATCCTGTGATTAGCACAGCAACTGATTGTCATGGAAAGTTGGCAATTGATTTACTTGCTCAGAGATTAGATTGTGAGATTATCCCCTTTGAGAATTTGAAATTAGCCAATTCAGCAATAGTCAATGACAAGACTTTAAATATCTTTACAGATTATCACTTAGAGTTAGATGAAGATGAAGATGATAATATTAATTTATATCCTTTAAAGGAGCTAGGGCAGAAGGAAGGTTTTCCTGTAATTATTACAAATAAAGCTATTAAAGCTATTGATTTGTCAGTAGAATATCTACAATTAGTTCCCAAAAATATTATTTTAGGTATTGGCTGTAGAAAAGGGATCAGTGTAACAGAGGTAGAAGAGGCTATCTCATATGCTTTAGAGAAGTTGCAGCTAAGAAGAGAGAGTATCAAGGCTTTAGCTACTGTTGATTTAAAAAAGAAGGAAAGAGGAATTATAGAGGCTACTCATAGCTTAGAGGTTCCCTTAAATATTATCAGTAGAGCAGAGATTAAAAGGGTAGACTTTGAATATACAAGCTCTGAATTTGTCAAAGAGAAGATAGGAGTTGGTGGTGTATGCGAACCAGTAGCAATCTTAAGTGCCAAGAATCCTCAGTTACTCCTACCCAAGACGATCAAAGGAAGGGTAACAGTAGCGGTAGTAGAGGAAAGCTTTATGTAGTGGGAATCGGTCCTGGGGATATCGAATATATGAGTCTGAAAGCCTATCGAATCTTGCAGCAAGTAGATGTAGTGGTTGGTTATCAGACTTATATTAAACTATTAGAAGAGGTATTGACTGAAGAACAACAGGTAATCAGTAATGGTATGACCAAGGAGGTAGAGCGTTGCCAAGAAGCGATTAATTTAGCTTTAGAGGGTGCAGAGGTGGCAATTGTCAGTAGTGGTGATCCTGGAGTCTATGGTATGGCTGGATTAATTTTAGAGTTAGTAAAAGAAAAGCCTAAGCTAGAAGTGGAGATAATTCCAGGAGTTACAGCAGCTAATGCAGCAGCTTCATCACTAGGAGCACCTTTAATGCATGATTATGCGGTGATTAGCTTGAGTGATTTGATGACACCTTGGGAAGTAATAGAGGATAGATTAAAGAGAGCAGCTGAGGGAGATTTTATAGTTGCTTTATATAACCCTAAAAGTAAGAAGAGAATTAAGCAGATTGAAATTGCTAGGAATATCTTCTTAGAGAATAGGAGTGCTGATACTCCTGTAGGTATCGTTCGTAAGGCTAAACGAGGGGACGAGGAGTTGATTGTTACTACCTTAGCAGAGATGTTAGAGCATCAGATTGATATGCTAACTACGGTGATTATAGGAAATTCTCAGACCTTTAAGCAAGGTGATTTAATGGTTACCCCGCGTGGCTATCAGCTATGATTTTGGTTTTGGCTGGAACTAAAGAGAGTCGAGAGATAATCAAGAGGTTACAGAAGATAAGTCAGCCTCTATTAGCTTCGGTGGTAACAGATTATGGCTATCAACTCTTAGTAGAATCAGGGATTGAAGTAATTCAAGAAAAACTAAGTCCAGAAAAGATGGAGAGATTAATTAAAGAGAAGAAGATTATTAAAATTATTGATGCCACCCATCCCTTTGCTCAAGAGGTCTCTTTGACTGCAATTAAGGTTGCTCAGAGCTTAGGGATAGAGTATTTACGTTTTGAAAGGAAAAGTTTAGAATTTACTAATAATGAATTGCTCATCAAGGTTGATAGTTATAAAGAGGCTGCTAAGCAAACTAAAGAGTTTAATAGAATCCTGTTAACTATTGGGAGTAGAAGGCTCCATTATTTTGTAGAGGAGTTAGAGAACTGGCAGGAGAGGTTAGTGGCAAGGGTACTACCTAATTGGAGGTTTATTAAGGAAGCAAATGAGTTAGGGTTTATCCCTAGAAATTTGATTGGGATGCAGGGACCTTTTACTAAGGAGTTAAATCAAAGGCTATTAGAGGATTATCAGATTGATGTGCTAGTAACAAAAGCAAGTGGAAAGGTAGGAGGAGTAAATACTAAGTTAGAGGCTGCTTTAGAATTAGGTGTTAAGGTGATTTTGATAACTAGACCAGCTATCGAGTATCCAAAGATAGTAAATGATATTGAGAGTTTAATGGAGATATTGAGATAGTGTGAGTGATTAGTGGGAGTGTGAGAAAAAGCTGATAAAAGACTCACCCCCACACTCGCACTTGCACTCATACTATTTCTTATTATAAGCCAATAAGATAACTTCTTTATCTGGGTGATCTTGATTGATCTTATCTTCAATCTTCTTAATCTCTGCCAATTCTGTTTGACTCAATTTAGAAAATTGATAATTTTCCATAGACATAGTATCACCTCCTGTATTATCAGCATGGCTCTTTATTAGTGGATTTATACAGATTAGCTGATGATGGTTAATGGGGAGATTGGGACACTTTTAGGAATCAGAAGTCAGTAACCAGTTATCAGTAAAACAGACTGATTCCAGATTCCCGATTCCTGACACGAAAGTGTCGTAATCTCTATTTATTATGCTACTATTCTAATACCAGAAGAAACTATATTATAAAATAAGGAGGTATTCCATTGAGCAGATTAATTTTAGTTTTAGGTGGAGCTAGAAGTGGTAAGAGTAGCTTTGCTGAGGAGATAGTGACTAAGCTAGGCGGTTTAGATGTAACTTATCTTGCTACTTCAGAAGTTAGAGATCAAGAGATGGCAGATAGAGTAGCACATCATCAGAATTCTAGACCGGTAGAATGGTCTACTATTGAAGAGTCCAGGTATATAAGTGATGTGTTAGGTGATTTGAATGAGGGGGCAGTAGTCTTATTAGATTGTTTAACTTTATTGATTTCAAATCTATTATTAGATGATGAAGAATTTGGAGAAGGAGATTATGGTTTTAATAGAAGGGATAAAGAAGAAGAGATTATTGTTGAAGTTAAGAGGATTATTGGAGAGGTCAAAGATAGAGATTTAACTTTAGTAGTTGTTTCTAATGAAGTTGGGCAAGGGCTAGTTCCACCTTATAAATTAGGGAGGGTTTATCGGGATATTGTGGGGAGAGTCAATCAATTAGTGGCGAGCGAAGCTGATGAGGTCTATATTACTTATGCAGGAATACCAGTAGAGATTAAAGAATTAGGGGAAAGAGTTAAAAAGCAATTTACAATGTACAATTAACAGTTGACAATTAAAATTCAAGAGATTAAAAGTAGAATTAGATTTTAATTAAGATATAAAAATTAAATCTTAAATTATTTACCCACGAATGCCCACTAATTTTCACGCGCTGTGAAGGAAGAATGACTGAGGAAGTACTCTTGGGGCGAATCAAAACAATTCTTTGACGCTGATTCTCGCTGATTAAGTTCTGACTTAATTAGTATGAGTGAAACTATTTTTTATCAATTATTTTGAACTTGACCTTAATTGTTAATTCTACATTGTCAATTGTAAATTATAATTTAAGGTTGGAGGTAAAGCAATGGCTAAAACAATTATGTTACAGGGAACCTCATCAAATGTAGGTAAGAGTATTCTAGCTACCGCACTCTGTCGAATCTTTACACAGGATGGCTATCAGGTTGCCCCCTTTAAATCTTGGAATATGGCCTTGAACTCTTATGTAACGGCTGATGGTGGTGAGATTGGTCGAGCTCAAGCAATTCAAGCAGATGCAGCAGATGTTGAGATCAATGTAGATATGCAACCTTTTTTGATTAAACCTAAGGGTGATGGTCAATCCCAAGTTATAGTCAGGGGAAGACCTATAGGTGATTTTGGAGTCGATAGAAAGAGTCCAGAGTATATTGAATGGGCAATGGAAATCGTCGATGATTCTCTAAGTAGATTATCTGCTCAATATGAACTGATAGTTTTAGAAGGTGCAGGAAGCCCAGTCGAGATTAATATCAAGGATAAGGATATTGCCAATATGAAGGTGGCTAAATTGAAGCAGACTCCAGTATTATTGGTAGCAGATATTGATCGAGGTGGAGCTTTAGCAGCAGTGGTAGGGACTTTGAAGTTATTAGAGCCAGAAGAGAGAGATTTGGTTAAAGGGATTATTTTGAATAAGTTTCGGGGAGATTTTGAGTTATTGAAATCTGGAATTGATATCTTAGAAGAAAAGACAGGAAAGCCTGTATTAGGTGTAATACCCTATCTAAAGGATATCAGAATTCCAGCCGAGGATTCAGTTGCTTTAGCTGACTTTTGTAAGCAAGAAGGAGAGGTTAAGGTTGGAATAATTAATCTCCCTCATATCTCTAATTTTACTGACTTTGATTCTTTAAGTCATGAAGTAGGGGTAGGAGTTGATTATCTGGGAGCAGATGCTGATTTGAATAATTATGATGCTATTATTATCCCAGGTACTAAGAATACCATCCTTGATTTAAACTACCTCCATACCAGTGGTTTGGCAAGGAAGATAATTGCTCAAGCCAATGCTAGCAAGACTGTGATAGGTATCTGTGGTGGCTATCAGATGTTAGGTAAGAAGTTGATGGATCCAGATTTAGTAGAGGGTAGGATTAGACAGATAATAGGTTTAGGCTTGCTAGATATAGAGACTACTTTCAGTAAAGAGAAGAGAACCTATCAGGTGAGTGGAAGGGTTTATAGTGATTTAGATCTTTTTAAAGTATTGAAAAATGAGCTAATAACAGGCTATGAAATTCATATGGGAGATACTAAACTTGCTAATAATGACCAAGCTCTCTTTAAGATAGAGGCTCGTTCTAAGGCGCAGGTAGATCTTCTTGATGGTTGCTATAATCAAGCTCTTAGAGTCTGGGGAACCTATCTCCATGGTATTTTCGATAATGATAACTTTAGAAGAGTATTTATCAATTCTTTACGAAGAGAGAAGGGCTTAAAGGAGTTAGCGAAGGAGTGCTCTACTAGAAAGACTTTAGTGGAGAGTTATGATAGATTGGCTGAAGCTGTTAGAGAGAATTTAGATATGGATATGATTTATCAGATTATAGAATAGTGACAAGTAATGAGTAATGAGTGATGAGCAAAAAAATTAAATTCCTTAGATTTTAATTCTTGTTTCTTTCATAACTTAATCTTAAACTTAAACTCATATATATAGAAACCGATAAAGATTTCATATTAGAAATTTTAAAAGAAAAAGAGCAAACAAGAATGATTTTTTGTCACGAATTACACGAATTAGTTCAAAAGATTTATTCATTAAATTAATTTTTTACTCTTTTTATTTGTGTTTGATTAGTGTTAATTCGTGGCTAAAGAAATTTAAATTCTTTTTCGTGTTTTATATAGTATAGGATGGTGATAAATTGGCACAGACAATTATGCTTCAGGGAACAGGCTCTCATGTGGGCAAGAGTATCTTAAGTTCTGCTTTATGTAGAATCTTAGTAGAGGATGGCTATCGGGTGGCACCCTTTAAATCTCAGAATATGGCTTTGAACTCTTATGTTACTAGAGCTGGCGGTGAGATTGGACGAGCCCAAGCAGTACAGGCTGAAGCTGCTAAAGTTGAGGCGACAGTAGATATGAATCCTATTTTATTAAAGCCAACAGAGGATAGTAGCTCCCAAGTAATTATCCATGGTAGAGCAGTTAAGAATATGACTGCTCAGGAGTATTTTAATGACAGTTTATTTGGTTTAGCGGCGATTAAAGCTTCCTTAAAGCGATTAAAAGAAGCTTATCAAATTATTGTAATAGAGGGTGCCGGAAGTCCTGCTGAGATAAATTTACGGGAGGTTGATTTAGTCAATATGAGAGTAGCCAAATTGGCAGCTGCTCCTGTTATCTTGGTAGCAGATATTGATCCTGGCGGGGTATTTGCTAGTATTATTGGTACTTTTGAATTATTGAATGAAGAAGAACGAAGTAGGATTAAAGGGATCATTATCAACAAGTTCCGTGGTGAAGTCAAGCGACTAAAGAAGGGGATAGCCTATCTTGAAAAAGAGACAGGGGTACCGGTTTTGGGAGTAATCCCTTATTTTAAAGATCTCAAGCTTCCAGAAGAGGATGCAATTCCAAGTTATATTCAAGGCAGTGAGGATTATCAGTTAGATATTGGAATAATTAGCTTGCCCCATATCTCTAACTTTACAGACTTTGCTAGCTTAACCCAAGAGCCTGGTGTCAGAGTCCGTTATCTTAAAGCTCAAGATAGCTTAGAAGGGGTCGATGCAATTATCTTGCCTGGGACGAAGAATACTATTGGAGATTTAGAGTACCTTTATAAAAGTGGAGTTGCAGATGAGCTTATTCAAAGAGCTAATAAAGGGACTACGTTAGTTGGAATCTGTGGTGGTTATCAGATCTTAGGTAAGAGTATCTCTGATCCCTTTAAGGTAGAGTCTGAAAAAGAAAGTATTAAGGGTCTAGGATTATTAGATATGATAACTACCTTAGAGCAGCAGAAGACTACAAGCCAAATTAGAGCTAAACTGCTCTCTAGAGATATATTTATGGAGTTATATGAAGATATTTTGGAAGGTTATGAGATACATCTAGGTCAGAGTAGATTAGGTAAAGAAAGCAATTCTTTGTTAGAGATAGTTAAACGGTCTGGTGAAGAAGTCTCTATTAGAGATGGGGCTTATAATGAACAGGGCAATGTTTGGGGAACCTATCTTCATGGTATCTTTGATAATGACCACTTTAGAAGAAAGTTTATCAATAAGTTGAGAGTCGATAAAGGCTTAGCTCCTATCAAATCTGAGCTCTTTAATATCAAAGCTAAGAGAGAAGAGGCTTATGAGAAATTGGCTACCCTAGTTAGAGAGAATCTAGATATGAAAAAGCTATATCAGATCATAGGAGTGAAGTAACTATGGCAGAAGAGTGGATATTACTTATAGCAGTTATCATAGATTTAATCATTGGAGACCCTAATTTTTATCCCCATCCAGTAATCATTATAGGAAAGATCATCAATTATCTAGAAAAAAACTTTAGAAAGTTAGTTACAACTAAAAGAGCAGAGAGAATAGCTGGTCTGATTTTAGCAATTTTAATAATCACTTTGACTTATATCATGTCAAAAGCTATAATCTATTATTCTTATCGAGTTAATTATTATTTAGGGCTAATGGTCAATATCTGGTTATTATCAACGACTATTGCAATTAAAGGATTAGTACAAGCTGGCTTTGCAGTCTATCAAGGGCTATTAGCAGGAAATTTGGAGTTAGCACGAGAACAGTTGGGCTGGATTGTAGGTAGAGATACTGATAATTTAGCAGAAGGCGAGATAGTTAGAGGGACCATTGAAACCCTTACTGAGAATACCAGTGATGGGATAATTGCTCCTATCTTTTATGGAATGTTTGGTGGTCTTCCATTAGCAATGACCTATAAGGCAGTCAATACCTTAGACTCGATGTTAGGGTATAAGAATCAAAGGTATCGTTATTTTGGTTGGGCGGCAGCTAAGCTAGATGATTTAGCTAATTGGATTCCAGCTAGAATAACAGCTTGTTTATACATATTAGTAGCTTTAATCAAGGGTAAGGATTGGAGAAATGCCATTAGAATTATTTTAAGAGATGCTAGAAAGCACCCTAGTCCTAATGCTGGATATCCTGAAGCAGCTATAGCAGGAAGTTTAAATATTCGCTTAGGTGGGGTTAATTATTATCATGGTGAAAAGAGTTTTAGAGCTTATTTAGGTGATGCTAGGAAGGAATTTGATCAGAAGCAGATTCAAGATATTATTAGTTTGATCTATTGGAATGTAGGGATGTTTTTGGTGATTTATTATTTTATTCAATTCTTATATTAAGTTTAGGGTTATATGGGTATATTGCGACAGTTTAAGCTTTAGCTACGGGGTTTTAACCCGTAGTGTAACATATCATCATCACCACAGGTTAAAACCTGTGGCTAGTAAATTTATCATTATAAAAACTGTCGCACTATCTCTATATAATCTCATATCTAAATAATAAGTTTCACAATATAAATTAAAAAGTAATTGGAGGTGTAACTATGTATCCTAGAATAGTCATAGCAGGAACTCAAAGTGGGGTAGGGAAGACGACAGTGGCGATAGGTTTGATGGCTGCTTTGAGTAAAAAAGGTTATCAGGTATATCCTTATAAGGTCGGTCCAGATTATATCGATCCAGGGTTTCATGCCCTAATCACAGGAAATTCTTCAAGAAACTTAGACAGTTATCTCTTAGGTGAAGAAGGGGTTAAGGAATCTTTTTTGCACTCTGCTACGAAAGCAGACATTTCGATTATTGAAGGGGTAATGGGCTTATTTGATGGTAAGCAGGGGCAGCAGGATAAGGGGAGTACTGCCGATATAGCCAAAATTTTAGATGCTCCTGTTATTTTAGTATTGGATGTGAAGAAGATGGCACAAAGTGCTGCTGCGATAGCCTATGGTTATAAGAACTTTGATTCTAAGCTAAATATTGTAGGAGTTATCTTAAATAATGTTGGTAGTGATAGGCATTATAGGATGGTGAAGGAAGCAATTGAAGCTGAGGTTGGGTTAAAGGTATTGGGATATCTACCTCGCCAAAAGGAGTTATCTCTACCTGAAAGGCATTTAGGGTTAGTACCTACTGCTGAAAGTGAAGAGCTAAGAGAGTTTATCTCTAAGTTAGTTAAATTAATCACAGAGTATATTGACTTAGAAGAGCTTATCTCACTATCTAAAGATGTCCCGAATATAGAATTGAAGCCTAGAAGGTTATTTATCAAAAATAATAAATATAAGGTTACTTTAGGGGTGGCTTATGACCAAGCCTTTAACTTTTATTATCAGGACAATTTTGATATTTTAGAAGGTTTAGGTGCAAAATTGAAATTTTTTAGTCCGATTAAAGACAAAGAAGTACCTGAAGTTGATGGGCTTTATATCGGTGGAGGATTTCCAGAGAGCTTCTTGTTGGAGTTATCGGAAAATAGAAGTATGAAAGAGAGTATCTATCAACAGGTTAAAGCTGGATTGCCGATTTATGCTGAATGTGGGGGCTTGATGTATTTAACAGAAGGGATTAATAATTTTGATGGTACTTTCTTTTCAATGGTGGGAGCAATTCCTGTTCAAGTGAAGATGGAGAATAGACTACAGGCGATGGGATATGTTAAGGCTGTAGCTACTAAGGATAATCTCTTGTTAAAAGCAGGTCAAGAGGTCAAAGGCCATGAGTTTCATTATTCTAAATTAATCAATCTAATAGAGGATGATAATTATGCCTATCAACTCTTTGGTGGTAAGGGAGCAGATGGGAGATATGAAGGGGTGGCTGTTAATAATTTATTGGCTAGTTATCTACATCTTCATTTTGGGTCTAATTTAGATATGGTCAAGAGATTTTTGACAATTTGTAGGAATAATTGATATAGTTATAGATTTTATTAAAAGAAAACCCGATGGGCTTGCCCTCGGGATGAATTTTAATATTTTTAATGCAATATCGATATTGTATTAAAAATTCCAATTGATTTTAGCACCTATAATATCAGCTATGTCTTTGACTTCTTTGTATTTGATAGTACCTCTTGATAGTTTATTACTTAAATTTTGAACACTATCATCACGATTATGTTTTTCATTTAAAGCACTAACTAAATCAGTCATAGTCCAACCAGTTCTAGCAAGGTAAGATTTAATTTCTTGTTTAATGGTCAAAATGGGCACCTCCTATAATTATTATACTTATAAGTTTAATAGTTGTCAAATCAATTTAAATATATACTTGATAATTTAAACAAAATCATATATAATTAAACTATACAGTATAAAGGAGGTGGATATAGTGATTAAGAAATTCAAACCAATTAACAAAGCGTATAAGTTTAGAATATACCCTAATCAAGAGCAAAAAGAATTAATTGATAAAACTATTGGTTGTAGCAGATTTATCTTTAATGAGTTTTTGACTAAAGCTAAAGAAGATAAATACCAATCATATTCCAAAAACTCCTGTCTCTTATACACATC
>NZ_JBSQYM010000039.1:0-20393 GCF_055140805.1 Orenia sp. | reverse complement strand
AGATGTGTATAAGAGACAGATGTAACAAAGACTAAACCTGTTCTAACTTCATCAGTTAATAGCATAGAGCCAGTATTGACACCATTCTCATCTAAAGTCTCTTTTAAAAAGCTACCTAATACATCATTTCCTACCTTACCTACAAAAGTTGTCTTTGCTCCTAATTTACTAAGTCCTACTGCCACATTAGCAGGTGCTCCTCCCGGACTCTTTTGAAATTTCATATTATTCTCATCTAAAGGGGTAAAATCAATCAATGCTTCCCCCAAACTAATAATACCTTTCATAATACTTCACCTCTTTAATAGATACATGAATTTAAAATTAAACTTTAGATAGATAGTGCGACACTTTTGAGTTGATAGTTGATAGTGTATAGTGGATAGTTAAAGGACTAAAAACCTATATTTAAATGGTTTTGAACTTAACTATCAACTATCAACTATACACTGAAGTAAAAAAGTGTCGCAATATACCCATTAAGTTTCACTTTAGGGGTGGACATCTATATTCGAATTAATTAATAAATTTCAATATTAAAAATCTATTTTCTCTTTACAACTCCTGATCTAACAAATACAGCACCTACAATAACTGCTCCTTTTACTACTAGTTGTAGATATGGAGATACATTCAATAGATTCAATCCATTATTGATCATTCCAATAATAAAGGCTCCAATCAGAGTTCCTACAATTGTACCTCTACCACCCATAATATCAGTTCCTCCAACTACTGTAGCAGCAATAGCATCCAATTCCCATCCTTCACCTGCTAAAGGTTGCCCAGAACCTAGACGAGCAGCTAAGATCAAACCAGCAACTGCTGACATAAATCCTGTAATCATATAAATCTTCATTTTAATTGCTTTGACACTGATTCCTGAAAGTCTAACTGTCTCTTCATTATCTCCAAGGGCACATACATGGCGACCAAATTTGGTCTTGTTTAATACTACACTAGCCACAGCTAAAATAAGAACCATAATCCAAACTGGTACTGGAATTGCTCCTAAATAGCCTCTACCAATAAACTTAAAGCCAGCTGATAATCCAGCAATTGGACTCCCTCCAGTATATAATAAAGCAGCACCTCTAGCCATTGACATAGTACCTAAAGTCACAATAATTGGTGGTATCTTAGTATTAGAGATTACTAAACCATTAAAAACACCAAAAGAGGTTCCTAAAGCCAATCCTAAAATACTGGCTAGTACTGGTGACATCCCTGAATTCACAATAAATCCTGCAATCAATGTCCCTGTAAAGGCTACAATAGAACCCACTGATAGATCAATTCCACCTGTTAAGATTACAAAAGTCATACCAGTCGCAATAATAGCATTTAACGAAACTTGGCGGGCCAAGTTAATCATATTTCTAGATGTAAAAAAGTAAGGACTAGCAATTGATAACGCAATAGATAATAAGATTAAACCGATAACTGCATATATCTCAGGTTTATAATAACTGTTATTAATCTTTTCAAAAAAGCTATTCTTTTTATCAGAAGAACTGATTTTTTGAGTTAATTCTAAATCCATCTTAACCTACCTCCCCAGCAGCACTCTTCATAATTTTTTCTTGACTTAATTCTGTACGATCATAAACACTACTAATTCTACCTTTATGCATGACTAAAACCCTATCACTCATCCCAATAATCTCTGGTAACTCAGAAGAGATCATAATAATTGATTTCCCTTGCTCAGTCAATTTATTCATCAATTCATAGATTTCATATTTAGCACCAACATCAATTCCTCTAGTTGGCTCATCAAAGATTAAAATATTAGAATTGGTAAACATCCATTTAGCTAAAACAACCTTCTGCTGATTACCTCCACTTAAGTTTCTAGCTAACATCTCTTGAGAAGGTGTCTTCACCCCTAAACTCTCAATATATTGCTGTACTTCTTTTCTCTCTTGCCCATTATCAATCAGTATCTTTTTGGTTATCTTATCTATCTTAGCTAAAGTGATATTATTCTTGATTGACTGACCTAAGACAACCCCCTGTTGCTTTCTATCCTCTGGCAACAGACCAATACCATGGTCAATACTATCTTTAGGAGACTCTACATTGATTAATTGCTCATTAAGATAAATCTCTCCTGTATCCTTAGGGTCAGCACCATATAAAGCTCTAACCAATTCTGTTCTTCCAGCCCCTACCAGACCTGCAACTCCTAAAATCTCACCTTTGTATAAAGAAAAGTTGATATCCTTTAAAACCCCTTCACTAGAGAGATTTTTAACCTCTAATACCTTTTCTCCTGGTGTTACTGTTCGTGGCGGATAACTATTGGTCAAATCTCTGCCTACCATCCAGCGAATAATCTGATCCTTATCAATATTATCTACATCATCAGTAGCCACATGCTCCCCATCACGCAATACTGTTACTCTATCGCCAATTTCAATCAACTCATCTAAATGATGAGAGATATAGATAATAGATACACCTTTCATCTTCAAATCATAAATAACTGCAAATAAACGTTCTAATTCTTTAGGTGTTAAAGTTGCCGAAGGTTCGTCCATGACAATCAATTTGGCGCCAAAGGAGAGTGCTTTAGCAATTTCAACAAACTGTTGTTCAGCAACACTTAACTTATTAACCAAAGCCTTAGGGCTAACCTCTACACCTAATTTATCTAATATCTCTTGAGTATTAGCATACATCTTCTCTTTATCAATCATTTTGAATTTATTAAGTGGCTCTCTACCCATAAATATATTTTCAGCTACACTCAATACAGAAGCCAGATTAAATTCTTGATAAATTATACTAATTCCTTCTTGTTGTACTTGTAGAGTACTACTTGTATCTAATGGCTTCCCATTAAATAGTATCTGGCCAGAATCTCTTTGATAAGCACCTGAAAGAATCTTCATTAACGTAGACTTTCCCGCTCCATTCTCTCCAATCAAGCAGTGAACTTCTCCTCTACGAATTTCTAAACTAACATTCTTTAATGCCCTAACACCAAAGAAAGATTTATTGATATCCTTCATCTCTAAAATATTATCCATAAATAGGCACCCCTCTATTAGAGTTTAAAGCTAATAATTAGAGTAAGAGTTGCCTTCAACTCTTACTCTGTAAATATTTTACCAACTAAAGTTAGCAGCATTTTCATTAGTGATCAATTTTACTGCTACAGGTAATTCATCAGGAACTTCCTTACCATCTAGTAACATTAATCCATACTTAACACCTAACTTACCAATCTTGGCTGGCTCTTGGGCAGCAGTGGCAGCCATTCCCATTCCAGTATCATTATTAGCAATTACTTCAACTGCATTTGGAGAACCATCTACCCCCATTACAAAGAATTCATCAGCACGACCAGCAGATTGAGCAGCAGCTACTACCCCTAAAGCACTTGGGTCATTGATAGCAAAGACAGCATCAATTTGTGGATGAGCCTGTAAGATATTCTCCATAACTTCCATTGATTTAGCCTTTGTACCATCACCATTTTGTTCAGCAACAACTTTGATTCCTGGATATTTTTTAATAGTTTCCATAAAACCATTATATCTATTTCTTACAGCCGATACAGGGTTACCATTGATAACAACAACATTTCCTTTTCCATTCAATCGTTTATTAACATATTCAGCATTAATCACACCAGCTTCATAGTTATTAGAAGCAATAAAGATATCACGATTACCAATAGAATCACCATCAACACAGACAACTGGAATTCCAGCCTCTTTGGCAGCAGCAACAATACTTTCAGATGCTTCATAATCAACAGGGTTTAATAGTAATAGCTCGATCCCTTGAACAATCATATCCTCAACATCAGCCAATTGTTTAGCAGCATCATGTTGACCATTAGAAACAAGTAGGGTACCATTTAAATTACCCTCTACTTCTTCTCTAACAGAATCTTCCATCGCTTTAAAGAATGGATTGTCAGTGGTCATAAAGGTAATTCCAACCTTGATTCCTTCATGAGGTTTACCAGTTTTATTCTCCTTTTGCTGATCATCACCACCAAAGATCCACCATGCACCTACATTTACTGTTAAAGCAAAGACTAAAGCTACTGCTAATGTCAATATCATTCCTCTTTTATTAAACATTAATAAATCCCCCTTTGTTATTTGTACTTTAAATTAATTAAATACTGAACTTAGACTAATTATAATGACTTAAGTCCTATAAACTTTTACCTTTATCTTATAGATGGGGCTTAATGCCCCACCTGTATTATAAAGCCCTTATAAAATTAAACTTATTGGCTCTTATTAATCAACTTATGGATATTTTATTCTAATAAAATATCCCCTTATAATAATTGTCAAGTTAGCTGTTTACTCCCCCCCTCCCATTTCATCTCTTATAATAGGGTCTTATACCCATATTTATAATAAGAGTCCTTATTGTAAGTAGTTAAAACTTATAACTCTAATTATCCAGCTAATATATTTTTAAATATAATAGCCCACCTATATCAAAATCATTAAAGATCTTAATATAAATGGGCTATTATACTTAGAGTTATTATAAAGATTATACCCGCTATATTAAATTTTCTTAACATTAAAATCTAAAGTCTATCCTGAGTTTCTTCTTTTCTAATCAAGCTTATATGATTATATATGATTGTTTTACTTATAGATTATATCTTATAGTCTTATATAAATAAAAATAGGTGCCCCATATATGTATACATAAGTTAACATGTACATATATGGGGCACCCATAACCCCTATAATCTATACCAACCATAGGCATAGATTATATATTTTAAGTTGTGTACTTATTATTTTATTAAGATAATTTCTTCATACCGACCATGAGTATAAAGAAAACTAATAACTATCTCACTTGATAAATTTATTATACACCATCACACCAAAACAATCAAATTCAATCAAATACAATCTCAAACAATTATAAAGTTTTAACTCCATTATCCTCTGTAAATCTCATCTTTACTTAATTTTGGGGTTTATTAACTAATAATTAACTTTCTAGAATGATACTAATCATTTAACCTAAGTAAATCAACAGATCATCCTATACACTAAACAGACTATCTGCTTTAATTATCTCTTTAGCTATATCTATCATCTTCTTATTATTATCTCTACTCATTTTCTGTAATGCTTTCATCGCCTCTGCCTCTTTCAATCCTTTTCTATCCATTAAAATCCCTTTTGCTCTTTCTATATACTTACGGTTTTGTAGAGAAACTTTAGTATCTTCTAATTCATTCTGTAATTTCTTAAATTCTTTATATCTAGACATAGCCACTTTGATAGCAGCACTTAAATCATTGGCATCAACAGGTTTAACTAGATAAGCAAAAATATCTTCACCACTAGCCTTCTCTATTAACTCTTGGTCATGATAGCCACTGACTATTATACTAGGAATGAAAGTCTTATTATTAATCTTTCTGATTGCCTCAATTCCATCTAAAGAGGGCATATTAATATCCATAATTATTAAATCTGGTCTTTTATCTAGAGCCAACTTGACCGCTTCTTCACCATCAGTTGCTTCTCCAACCACTTCATAACCCAGGCTTTCCAGATTAGCCTTTAGCCCTATCAAACATAAGTACTCATCTTCTGCTATTACAATCTTTAATGGTTTTTGCATAAGATCCCCCCTAATAAATAATAAATTGAAGATATATCTTTAATATAACTTTTAACTTTATAACTCATATTAGTATAATATTTGATAAAATATGAAAATATTGCAACATTTTTAAATTTACAATTAAAAATGTGCAGTTAATAATTAAAAGGTTTTAAAAATTTTAAAACCGAAGAAAATTACTATTTGAACGAAGCAAAAATTGAACTAAAATTTAGAGCTTAATCAAGATTCAATTAAATAATCTAATCAATAATATTATTTAGCATTCTGTTTGCTGAGAGAGTTGAATTTTCTTCTAGACCTTTGGGTTACTTTTGCGGCAATGGCAAAAGCAACACGGGAAAAAGCTGATAAGCTTTCCCGTAACTTTTTAAATTAGATTAATAAAAAGTTTATTTGCTTTGCAAAGTCCAATTATAGAAACATATCCATTAATCACTAATTATCACATTAAACTCAAACTCAAATAGCAAGTTAACTCCCTAATGAAATACTTTTAATTGGTAGCTTTATTACTACTTTGGTTCCTTGCTCTAAATTGGAGAATTTTACTTCCCCTTTAAATTCATTTCTAATTACAGAATCAACTATCGATAATCCCAAACTATCCATCTTAGCTAAATTAAAATCTGGAGGTATCCCTACTCCATTATCTTTGATTACTAACAAGATTATCTCTTCAAGGCGTTTACATTTAATCTCTAGCCTACCATCCCATCCATTAGGAAATGCATGCTCAATAGAGTTACTAACCAATTCATTAACGATTAAAGCAATTGAAGATGCTTTATTATAAGCAATGAATATATCATCCAGTTCTAAATTGACCTTTACCTTCTTATCTAAATTAATAAATCTTACAATAATTTTAATCAAGGTCTTGAGATTTGTAATGCTCCTACCAAATTTATCCTTAGATAAGATATCATGTACAGTAGCTATGCTTTTAATCCTTAAGATAATATTATCTAATATATCATCAATAGACTTATCTGAATCTTTACTGATAAAAGTTTTCTGTAAAGATATCAAGTTCACTATAGCTTGAAGATTATTCTTAATTCGATGATGACTTTCTTGTAATAGAGCAGATTTGCCCATTAATCTAGTATCTTCAATAGCTAGTGCAGCTTGCCTAGCAAAAGCTGATAAATATTTAGCTTCTTCTTCGGAATGTAAATAAAATTCTTCATAAAAAATTTGAATAATTCCTGAGACATGAGATCTAATCAGAAGGGGAATACAGATAATAGTTCTCACCTTATTAATTTTTTTAAATAGAGAAAAAAATTCCTTATCATTGGCATTAGAATAATAAAAATTATCCTCTTTTGAAATACTCAAAATTGACTTCTTGGTTAATTTTGACTCTAAATCTTCCTTTATTTTAAACTCTAGACTATCTATTACTGTACCAGTAGCTTCATCAATTAGATTTATAATACAGCCATCAGCATTCATAACTTTACTTACTTGCTTAGCTAATAACAAGAGTACATCTTTCAATTCATATTCAGAAGTTAGAAATTCAGCTGCTTTAAAGACGGCATCTAAAACTTCCCGCTCATCACTGACAGTCGACTCAACCTCTCTATAGTTATAATCTACCAACATATTCAATAATTTCTGGGGGCATTTTTTAGCTTCAGTAGCTGATAAAGTCCCTTTAATTTTAGAGTTGGCTAAGATTGAAATTCTATCAGAAATCTTCAAAGCCTCTTCCCAACTTTTAGTGATATAAATAATGCTTCCACCAGACTTTTTATATTTATTTATAATATCATAGACCTTAGAAGTCGACTCAGAGCCTAGCTTATCAGTTATCTCATTCATAATAATTACGTCTGGTTCTTTCAAAAACACCTTTGCAATAGCTACTAATTTCTTCTCTTCTGTAGATAAGGTATTCACTTTGGCTTTATAATCTAACTCAAAGTTAAACTTTGCTAAAATATCTTCAGACCTGTTATTAACTTGATTCCAATCAATGAAGTTAAACCACCCTTTAGTTGGATACTTTAAATTAAAGAGATTCTCTGCTATAGAGAAAGAATTAGTCAGAGAAATTTTCTTTAGTAAAAATTCTATTTCAGATAAATTCTGATTATAATCTATTTTTATAACTTTATCTTTAAAATTCAACTCTCCTTCAACCTCTTTTAAAGTTAGATCAGCAAATATCTCTGCTAATACTCCACCTTTGAGATAAGCTGCAATAGTTTTGATAAATAACTCGCTGACTGATTCATTTTCTACTACTAAGCTATGTACCTCCCCATAATTTAAATCTAAATTTACCCCCTCAATACTATATCCTTCTGAATTGTTAGAAAATAAGTTGTTAATCTTAAGAATACTTTGATTCATTTTGCTACACCACCTCTTATTATATTTAGCAAAAATAGTATAGTCAGCCAACTTTAGAATTGAATCCAATTAAAGTTAAGTTGGATGACGGTGACAAGTGATGAGTATCGAGTTAGAGTTAGAATCAAAAACATAAAAAAACTCTAATGTTCACTTTAGAGTTTTATATCTATAACATTATAGACCCATACTTTATGCTTTGCTTAAGCTTAATCTCAAGCTTAGTTTCAATCGGAATTTACAAGATAAAATAAATCTATGAAGGGTTAATAAACAATAGTAATGCCTATAAATAAGAAGTTGATTTTTAAATAAATTCTTAGCCACAGAGCTAAGGGTAATCTTTATCAAGTTTTGGATAGGGGATTGTAATTTATGATAATTGTATTATAAATTGTATTATAGAATGAAATAAATGTCAATAAATAGACTTAACTTTATCTATTAGTTCAAATAATTCATTTTCTTCTTTTAAAAATAATAAAACTCTTCATTATTCAGTATAATGAAGAGTTTTATTTAATAATTACTAAATTATTATTCAAGATTCCATTTCTTAATTTTATTAATGATAGTTTTTCCATTTCTAGCAAAAAATTTAATCTTCTTACTATCTTGATCGGGATAGATTCTACTGGAGAATACTTCTTGACCATCATTAACAAACATCTCTATAGAGGACTTATCGATGAAAAAGTGTAATTTGAGCCTACCATCATTCTCTATTAAACAATGGCGTACTCCCCCTCCACCCAATCCAGCCTTATTTCTATCAAAAGATAAGAGCTTATCTTCTGTCTTATATTTAATTACTGTCTCTTCCTTTCCATCAGCAGAACACCTTAACTTCACACCAAATTCTTCAGCATCTACTAAGTCAAATTCAACGATTAATTCAGCCACATCACCTGCAATACCTTCTAAATCTAATTCTTGATTATTGACCTCTATCGACTTATATTCTACATGACCGCTCCGCAATTTCTTTAACTCTTCGATTGGGCTTTGAATTAACCTATTGTTCTCATTAAGCCTTAATTCACGCGGGATAGTCAAACAATGAATCCAACCATTCTCTCTTTCGGCATAGTTTTGATCCTCTTCTGGCAATCCCATCCAAGCAATCATTATTCTTCGACCCTTATCATCAATAGTAGTCTGAGCAGCATAGAAATCAAAGCCTCTATCTAATTCTCTAAATTCACCATGCTCCATTCTACCAGTATTATAATCCAGCTTACCTACTAGATATCCTGCTTGATAGATATTATTATAAAGATGACCTTCAGCCTCTAAACCTTGTGGTAAAGCAATCAGAACATCTCTGTTATTTAGTTCAAATAGATCAGGACACTCCCACATATATCCAAAATCATTAAGGTCATTGAGATTACTCCCAGCCACCTCTCCTATTAAACTCCATTGTTGTAAATCTTTAGATTTATATAGCAGAACTCTTCCTTCTAAATCAGTTGTCTGAGTACCTATAACCATATACCAGATTCCATCCTTCTTCCAGACTTTAGGGTCTCTAAAGTGCCTTGTATAACCTTCAGGTTGATTTTCAATTACAGGACCTAATTTTTTAAAGTTGATTCCATCCTCTGTTATAGCTAAACATTGATAAGTCTCTCTATTGCCCATTTCATTTTTTACATTACCGGTATACATTAAAGTAAGTACACCGTCATTATCAAAGGCACTTCCTGAATAACAACCATGAGTTTCATACCACTCACTTGGAGTAAGAGCTATCGGTAACTCTTCCCATTCAAGCAAATTACTACTCTTATAATGACCCCAGCAAACTAATTTATCTTCTGGATACAATGGATTGAATTGATGGCACAAATGATACTGTCCATTAAACTGAATAAATCCGTTTGGATCATTTAACCAACCTACTGGAGCCATTAAATGATACTTTAATCTATAATAATCATTCTCTACTTTATCCCTATTCTCTTCAATAATTTGATTAGCTTTGGCTAATAACTTCTTTTCATTATCTTTATTCATAATTCCACCTCTCTATACTCAATAATTAGTAACAAGTGATAAGTAAAACAGATAATCAATCAAATTTATAATGAAATTTATCTCTATAGAGATAATGCGACACTTTTAAATATCAGTGTGAGTGTGAGTGTGATCAAACCCCAATGGAAAGGCACTTCACACACACTCACACTAACACGAAAGTGTCGTAATATACCCATTAAGTTTTACTTTAGAATTAGACATCTATATTTGAGCTTAAAGTTAAAATTAAAATAATCATCTTAATTCCATCCTCAAAATCAAATTCTTAGATTAAATGATAAAGAAGGAGGTTAACCCCCTTCTTTATCTTGGATTATTTATCTTCTTTAAAACCAATCAACCAAGTTCCAATAAATGCTCCCCCAAAGGCTATTACTAAACCAATAATATAGTGCATTAAAGAACCGGATTCAACTATACTTGCTCCTGGAATAGCTGTTAAACCTAATCCAATCATTCCAACCTTGGTAGCTACTACATAAGCACCACCTAAAGCACCACCAATTGCTGCAGCAATAAAAGGTTTAACTAATCTTAAATTAACACCAAAGATAGCTGCTTCAGTAATCCCTAACAGACAAGATGTTGCTGCTGGTAAAGAGATAGCTTTAAGTTTAGTATTTTTAGTTTTAAAATAAACTGCCAAAGCAGCTCCCCCCTGAGCAACGTTAGCCATAGACCAGATTGGTAATAAAAAGTTAATACCAATCTTAGGATTTGACAATAATCCAGCTTCAATAGCATGAAAACTATGGTGAACACCAGTAATTACTATTGTAGAATAAAGCCCACCAAATAATAAACCAGCAATAGGACCTCCAACATTATAAATAGCCTGTAAACTAAGACCAATTCCATCACCTATAAATCTCATAGCTGGACCAATTGCTATTAGTGTAATAAATCCAGAAATTAAAATAGTTAAAAATGGAGTCACAATAATATCTAAAACATTTGGTACAACCTTTCTAAGACTTCTTTCAATATAGCCCATCACCCATACAGCAACTAAAACAGGCAATACTGTTCCTTGATATCCAACCATTCCTACATTTAAACCAAATACTTCAATAGTATTCTTAATACCTTCTCCCATTGTCCAAGCATTCTGTAGAGCAGGATGAATCATAATTGCACCAAGTGCAGCAGCTAAATAAGGATTTGCTCCAAATTGCTTAGCAGCACTAAAGGCAATCAATACTGGTAAAAATACAAAAGCTGCATTTGAGAACATATCTAATAATGTCAGTAATCCACTATCTGGGTTGACCCAATGATAGGTTTTCGCCATTCCTAAAAAGCCCATCAATAACCCACTAGCAACTATCGCTGGAATAATAGGTACAAAGATATTTGATAACATTCTAGCAAATCTCTGTAAGGGATTTAAATTCTTCATGGCTGCTTTCTTAGCTTCGCCAGTACTTACTTCAGAGACATCACCTTCTTTAGTCATCTCTGCATATACTTTGTTAACAGTTCCCTGACCAATAATAATCTGAAACTGACCTGAGTTAATAAATGCCCCTTTTACTACAGGAATCTCTTCAACCTTATCCTTATCAGCCTTATCATTATCTTTTAATACTAAACGTAATCTTGTAGCACAATGTGCTGCACTATCAATATTCTCTTCTCCACCAATAGCCTCTAAAATCTGCTTTGCTATCTCACTATAGTCCATTCTTTCTCCTCCTTAGTTAATTCTGTTTTTAAGATATTAAAAATAGCCAGAAATAATAGGAAAGAGGAGCTTATAATCTTATTATTAATATCTGCTTATGGGAAATTATTCTTATTATCTCCTCTTCTTTAATCAAAGCATTCAAACAATTACAAAATAAAGCTTATATAAGTTATAATCTTATCTAAATTTATAATTTCAGGAATATCCCCATAGAAAAGTTGCTTTGCAACATTTTTGGGAACGTTCCCAAAAATTCTAAAAAATATAAGCATGAATTATATACCTATATTTTTTTGACACTTTCTCTCTCTACTATATGATAATCTATCAGTAATCTACCTTTGAATTTATTTCCATCGATATAATCTAAGAGGATCTTGGAAGCTTCTTCTCCAGCTTTGAGATGATCATAATCAATTGTAGTCAACTCTGGAGTAATCCAAGAGCTTATCTCAGAATTACCAATTCCTACTACAGATATATCTTCTGGCACTTGATAACCTTGCTCTTTAAGGTATTTAATAGCCCCAAGGGCTAAACTATCAGTTACTGCAAATAATGCTGTTGGTAACTCTTGAGAATTTTCAATTATCTCTTTCATTCCCTTATAACCTGAGCTAATAGAAAAATCACCTTTATAGAGATATTCTTCTGGAGCTTCAAGATTATTCTCTGCCAAAGCCTCTTTATAGCCCTTCTTTCTTAACTGTCCAACAGCTATATCATACTCTGGAACACCAATATAAGCAATTCGCTGGTGACCATACTTGATTAGATATTTAACTATATCCTTAGCTGAATTAAAATCATCGTGAATTACACATGGGAAATCAACAATATCACTGATATCTTGCCCTAATACTACTACTGGTAAATCAATCTTTTTTAAAGTCTCAAGATGCTTTGGTGTAACTTCAGTAGCAAAGAATAGAATTCCACTTACTCGCTTTTCCTTTAATAGCTCTAAATACTTAATCTCTTCTGCAGTATCTAATCTGGTATTTGTAAGTAAAAGATTATAGCCATTGTCATACATAATATTACTTATCCCCTCTACTGCTGAGGAGACAGTACTTGTGTTAATTCTAGGTACTATAACTCCAATGCTATTAGTACTATTTTTCTTTAAATCTTTGGCTATAGAGTTAGGAATATATCCTGTTTCTTCTATTACCTGCTGAACCTTCTTTCTAGACTTATCGCTAACATGTTCTGCATCATTAATCACCCTTGAAACTGTAGATTTAGAAACACCAGCTAGTTTAGCTATCTCTTTAATTGTTAGTCCCATAATTTTAAACCCCTTTATTTTGGGAACGTTCCCAAAACTTCTTATAAAAATTATATAATAATTTAACTTAAAAGTCAATACTTTAATTCAAATTATTTTATCATTTCCTGAATTTGATCTAAACTAGGTAGAGCAGACATAGCACCCTTTTGCGAAGCTGCTAAAGCCCCAGAAACACTAGCAAATTTAGTAGTAGTATCTAAAAATTCCTTGTTCAATTCATTTATCTCTTGATCTGTTTCATTTAAGTTATATAAAATTCCTGAAACAAAGGCATCTCCTGCTCCTGTAGTATCAACAGTCTCAACTTTAATAGCAGGTACAAACTCTAATTCATTATTGTAATAATAATAAGATCCTTTACTACCAAAGGTAACATAAATCAAAGGTATTTTATACTCTTCTTTTAATTGCTTAACCCCAGCTTCTACATCACCTTTTCCAGTAATAAACTCTAGCTCTTCATCAGAAATCTTAAGAATATCAGCCTTATCCAACATAGAGATAATACCTGCTTTGGCACTCTTGGCATCAGGCCAAAGGTTTAATCTCAAGTTAGGATCATATGAGATTAGCATTCCATTCTCTTTAGCCTGTTGAACAGCATATTCAGTAGCACTACGAGCTGGCTCATGGATTAAAGAGATAGAACCAAAGTGTAAAATCTTATGTTCTTTAAATATTTTAGTATCAATATCATCTTGGCTTAAAAAAGTATCAGCACTAGGATTGATATAAAAACTAAAACTCCTCTCACCACTTTCATCTAATGTAACAAAGACTAAACCTGTTCTAGCTTCATCAGTTAATAGCATAGAGCTAGTATTGACACCTTTCTCACTTAAGGTTTCTTTTAAAAAATCACCCAATACATCATTTCCTACCTTACCTACAAAAGTTGTCTTTGCTCCTAATTTGCTAAGTCCTACTGCTACATTGGCTGGAGCTCCCCCTGGATTCTTCTTAAAATTCATATTATTCTCATCCAAAGGTATAAAATCAATCAATGCTTCTCCTAATGTTATAATTCCTTTCATTGAATACACCTCTTTTTATCATGTTTTTTATAATTCAACCACCTATTTATGGTGATATTACCCAATTTGAGTACTGTCTGATAAGTAAGAGGCAACGAGTAAAAAGCTTTTTACATCACTCGTTACCATATTATTTGTAAATTTATCCCCTTTATAATTTTTAGATTTATAAATCAGATAAAGGTTTTGGAAATAATTATATAGATTAGATTAATCTTTGTCAAATTTATCTCTAAAAATCTAGTCACTCCATAATGTCAAACCTGTAACTTGATCATAAGCTCTATTTAGTGGTTCTCCTTGATACTCTTCTATAATAAATTCACAGGCAAATACCCTTGTTTCTTCAGCTAAATGTCCTCCAAAAAGATTTCCCTCATCATCACCTAAAGAGATATGAGCGTGAATCATCACTTCTCCATCCTTACTAGAGATATTGCCCAATAGATTTACAATCTCTAAATGCTCGTTAAACTCCCTATCTTGATATACCTGCTGATCTTGATTATAATAAGATATCTTAGCCTTCTGCACAGCTCCAATTGCAGAAATTTTTCCAACCTTAATTCCTTTCTCTTGAACTATCCTAGTCAACTCCTTTAATAAATCATCACCTGTGTATAAGCGACCTTGATAGATATTTTTGATATTGTATTCTCTTAACATTAAAATTTACCTCCTAAATTTTAATACTGTCAATTTAATATATATTCTCTAATTGCTTCTGCTACACCATCATTATCATTAGATCGAGTTACTTCATTGGCAGCCTTCTTGACTTCTTGTGGTGAGTTACCCATAGCCACTCCTAACCCTGCATATGTTAACATATCAATATCATTATAGTTATCTCCTATAGCAATTACCTCTTCTCTCTTGATATTGAACTTTTCTTGTAAAGTTTTGATAGCTGTTGTTTTAGAAGCTGCTTTAGGGATTATTTCTAAATAAGTCGGTTTAGAACGATAGATAGTAAGCTTATCTAAAGAACAGACCTTAGCTTGCTCCTCTAATACTTTTATCTTTTCAGGAGTACCTATGCATAAGAGCTTATTAGCGCCTGATTTCCATGATGAAATTAAATCATCAAATTTTAAGATATTAGGTTTTATATTAGTTATCTCACTTTCTTCTTTAGCCCACTTATCCATCTTATCTACATACCAGTTATCATCTTTATATAGACTCATATGTAGTTTTAATTCTTGGGCTAACTTATATACTTTTTTTACGTCTGATATAGAGATATTTAAACTTGACAATTGTTCTAAGTTATTAGTAATAACTAAGGCTCCATTATAAGAAATTATTGGCTGTCTCACCTTTAATTCTTTCTGTAAAAACCAAATTCCCTTGGGCATTCTAGCTGAAACTAAAATTACTAAAAGGTTCTTTTCCTTAACCACTTGTTGAATTATATTTACTGTTTTTTCTGTAATTTGATGTTGAGAATTAAGTAAAGTTCCATCAATATCTAAACATAACATTTTGAAGTTACCCATCACACCCCTCCTATTATCAATATATTTGGACGTTTCTTGTAAAAGACCTGTATTTAATTTTATAATTCTAATTAAAGTTTAAGTTCTACATAATTCTATTATTCAATAAAACAATCTACCATGCAGAGTTAAGTTCCCAAATATCAAGAGACCTAATCTTTATACTTCCACCTTTAGAGAATAAATTTATTCCCATACTTTCTTTCCAATGTGGATAAAAACGAGTAGAAGCAGCAGTTACTCCCTCATTAGCAAATACTTCAACTGATGAACGATCAAGATAAATGTGGAGCTTCAATGTATTACTATCTACTAACTCAACTTTAGTAGTATAGATTCCACGATCTCCAATTCCAGCTAGGTTTCTATTTACAGCTAAAGCCTCTGTAGCTACATCATAGCTTACAGTCAGCTGTTCTTTTCCCTTTGGAGACCTTCTTAAATTAATTCCAAACTCTTTAGCATCATTAACTTTAATTTCAGCAACAATCTCTAGAGTATCTCCTTTAATCCCTTCTAAAATATTATCAGTCTCAGGATTAACTTCTACATTAGAAATGTGCTTATTATCTTCACTTCTTAACTTAGTTAATTCTTTAACTGGTCTAGTTCCTAAATCAGCATTAGGTAATAAGAATAATTCTCGTGGTAAGGACATTGCTCCAGCCCAATTAGTCTTTTGAGTTGGCATAGTACCTCCCCAACGATCCATCCAGCCAATCATAATTATTCGTCCCTTGTCATCTTTAAAGGTCTGAGCAGCATAGAAATCAGGACCAAAGTCAATATTTCCACTTCTTTCAGCAATAAACTTATTATCTTTATACTCTCCTATAAAATAAAGCGTGGACTGTATAGTTTCATTAACTGATACAAGCAGAACATATTTGTTACCTAGCGGGAAGAAATTAGGGCATTCCCACATAGCACCATTTGTTCCATCACCTTCAAATAAGATCCCTTCATACTTCCAGTCCTTTAAATCTTTAGAACTATATAATTGCACATTACCTTTCCCAGCATCACCAGACCCAACTACCATCTTCCATAAACCATCTTGATCCTTCCATACTTTAGGATCTCTAAAGCCCGCACTGGATTTATCTGGTGCCTGATCAATTACTGGATTACCTTCATACTTTTTAAAGTTAATACCATCTTCACTAATAGCAATATCTTGAGTTTCTGGAGTCTCACCAGGATTAGCCCTAGTATCAGTAGAGTCTGTATAAATTAAAGTTAATTTTCCATTATCATCAACAGCACTACCAGAGAAGATACCACTCATATCTCCTTCTTTATCAGTTTCTTCAGGAGCTAAAGCAATCGGCAAGTGTTCCCAGTGAACTAAATCTTTACTTATTGCATGTCCCCAATGCATTGGTCCCCATTCAGTACTATCTGGATGATATTGATAGAATAAATGATACTCGCCATTCCACTGAATCAAACCATTTGGGTCATTAATCCAATTACTAATTGCAGAGAAGTGATATTGTGGTCGATATGGGTCGACAGCATACCATTCTTTTATCTTATCAGAATTATATTTAAAATTAGGCTTAGATAACTTAATCGCTGTCAGCTTAGACGAACTTACACCTTCAACTGGAACATTAATATCATCAACATTAATATGACCCCAACCACCTTTAGCATTATCTACAACTTTGATATAGCATTCTTGACCAAGATAATCAGAAGCATCCCAATAAACCTTTCTATAACCTTCCCTATTAGTTCCTGTTGCTTTAAAGAGCTCCTTACCATCAATTGCTCTAACAAGAGCTATATAAAGCTTTTCTATATTTTTACCTCCACCTACTAGAAGATCAATTTGACCATTTCCACTTAACTTAAAGTTGTCAGATTTAAGGACACCAACTTGGTCATCTCCTCCTTCAGCATAGGTCCATAAATGATATTTGCCATTTTGATTAAAAGGACCTCCCCAACCCCAATCAACTCTGTCACTTACATCGCCCATACTAAAAGCATCTCCACTAACAACTGTCCAGCCAGTTAAATCTCCTGTTTCAAAGTCATGGTTATATATATCAGTTATTTCTTTTGTTTCAATTTCCTTAACTGCATTACTAACATGACAGCCAGCTAAAAAAATTGCAACAATCAATAATAAAATTAATTTTTTCATTTAATCAACCTCCTCTTAAGTTAATTCACATAGTATAACAATTAAGTAATTATATAGTGATTTAATTTTAAAATTACATTGTTATCCTCTAAGCTTCTTACTGTTATCAACCAAGCTATCAATAACATCTAATCCTCTTGCTATCATCTTAGCTTGCTCTTCTAATCTATCATATAAATCTTGATTAGATAATGTTATATCACTCATTATCACTTCTAATTCTTCATTTTTAATTAAACTTTCCATAGTTTGACTGGATACATTTTGACTTGATACAGCAATTTCATCAAGAACAGCACTTATCTGCTGAGTTGCTGCCACTTGATTTTTAGAAGATTTCATTACATTTTCCATTTTCGTTGCCAACTGTTTAGATAATGAATCTATCTCATCAAAAACTTTTACAATACTTTGACCTTCTTTTTCTCCTAAAATCATTGCAGAAATAGCATTTTTGGCTACTTTCTTTACATCTTTCATAATCAATTTTACTTCTTTAGCTGCTATACCACTCTCATCAGCTAAAGACTTTATCTCTTCAGCAACTACAGCAAATCCTCGTCCATATTCCCCTGCCCTAGCTGCTTCAATTGATGCATTTAAAGCCAGTAAATTGGTCTGATCTACTATATTGATGATTTTATCAGATGTTTTTCCAACATTATCAATACTCTTTTGCAACCTCTTCATAGTTTCAGCAGTATTATGAACAAGATCGCTACCAATATTAATTTTTTCAACTGTTTTAGTAATTACACTATATGTTTCATCACCAGCATCAGAAATAATTTCAGCCTGAGAATTTAAATTTTCAATACCAATAGCTATTTCATTTATAGAACAAGATACTTCTTCAATTGAACTAGCCACTTCTTTATTATCCAATATAACTTGTGTAATATTATTCTCTGAACTCATAATATTATCATTTAGTAAATCAGCAATCTCCTTAATACCCTTAGCAGCATTATCAACTGAGTATATCTTATCAGCCACTTCTTTTGTTTCTTCTTTAATCTCTGAAACTATCCTATAAACTCTAATAGTAATAAATCCCCCTAAAAGAATTCCCAAAAATAAAGCTACTACTGTCATAAGCAATACTCTATTTCGATTCTGTAGTGAAAAGTCTGCTAAATTTATAGTAGTAGTTCTTAAATTATCCCAATTTCTCTTATTTAAAGAAGCATTAAGAATATTAATTTGGCTATTAATATCACTTATTTCTCTTAATAAAACTCTTCTTGCTACAAGATCCTCTGATTTTTTTATCAATTCCTTTAATTTCTTATTTAAGTTTAAATTTAGTTCCTCTAATGTTTCTAATTGCTTTTTTTCATAGGACTCATTCGATATTTCCTTCAATTCTTTAATATCTTCTTCAATAAAATTACTGTTTGCTAAACTAGTTATACCTTCTGGACTCATTATACCAGCTTGAAACTGATAAATTTGTACCTGTTTAGTACTAGTATCAATAAATAAACCTGAATTAAGTTTTACTTCAGGAATAACCTGTTCATTTAAATTATTTATCACTTTATTTGTATGGTTAGTATTATTAAAAACTAGAATACCTACAGCTAATAAAATAACTAACAACAAAATAAAACCAACTTGTATTAATCTAATAATAGTTAACTTTTCTAATAGTTTAGATAAGAAACTAAATAATTTCCCCTTCTTAAAAGAATTGATTTGTTGTTTAACTTTAAGCAATAACATCGTCCCCTTTCTTCTTAAACAACTATTAATGTCAACGATAAAGGAACAGATAAAAATTAGATCAATTATAATATAAATAATTCAGTATTTATATTTCTTATTAAATTATAAATATCTGTATAGTTTTATTGAAAAATAGCTATATTTTTTATTTTATGTAAAATATAATCCTTGGCATCAGAATAAAATACCAAGGATTATGAGTTACTTCTCAATAATTGATTTAACTTGCTCTAAAGTAGGTAATGCAGACATTGCACCTTTTTGAGAAGCAGCTAAGGCTCCAGAAATACTAGCAAACCTTATTGTATAATCTAAAAAGGCTTTATCTAATTCACCTATTTTCTTATCAGTCTTATTAAGATTATGTAAAATTCCAGATACAAAAGCATCTCCTGCCCCTGTAGTGTCTACTGTTTCTACCTTCATTGCAGGTACAAATTTTAATTGATTATTATAGTAATAATAAGCCCCTTTACTACCAAAAGTAACATAGATCAATGGAATATTATACTCTGCTTTTAATTCTTTCACTCCTGCTTCTACATCTTCTCTTCCTGTGATAAACTCCAACTCTTCTTCAGATATCTTTAAAATATCTGCTTCGCCTAACATAGATGTTATTCCAGCTTTTGCAACTTCAGCATCTTGCCAAAGATTCAATCTCAAGTTAGGGTCATAAGAGATTAACATTCCATGCTCTTTAGCTTTTTTAACAGCAAATTTAGTAGCACTTCGTGCTGGTTCATGAATTAAAGAGATAGACCCAAAATACAAAATCTTATTCTCTTTAAAGATATCTTCATTAATATCTTCTGCTCTTAAAAATGTATCTGCACTAGGATTGATATAAAAACTAAAACTCCTCTCACCACTTTCATCTAAAGTAACAAAAGTCAACCCTGTTCTAGCTTCATCAGTTAATAGCATAGATCCAGTATTGACACCTTTCTCA
>NZ_JBSQYM010000038.1:0-20475 GCF_055140805.1 Orenia sp. | reverse complement strand
GTGTAAGTTGGTGTGGGAGTGTGAGTGAAATTCAATAGAAAGGCACTTCACACACACTCAAACTACTCACTCACACCGACACGAAAGTGTCGTAATATCCTTCTATTGTATCAGTTTACCTGCTAAAACAATATAAAAAATCAATCTAACCGAAAACTGATTGGTATCAGTACCCAGGAATAAACCTCTACATTACCTTTTTTAGTAGGATTGAACTCCCATTTCTTGACTACTTGTTGAGCAGTAGAGTCAAATTCTGAATATCCTGAAGACTTAGCCAACTGAACCTCTTCTACTATTCCCTTATTATCTATTAATACCTTTAATAAGACTCTACCTTCAATTTTCCTTCTTATCAATCTTTTAGGATAATCAGGCCGCTTATATTGGATGATTGTTGGAGCACTAACTCCTTTATCAGCTTTTTTATTAGTTAAATCTACAATAATTTTATTATCTTTATTGATTTTTTTGTTATTAATAACTTCTGTATTATCTTCCCGTTTATCAGACTTATTTGCCTCTCTTCTCTTATTACCCAACTCTTCTTTTTTACTTTTATTTTTCTTGACTTCTCTATCTTCTAATATCTCTTTCTTATCTTCTACCTCTACTTTGTCTTTAGACTCCTCCATAGAGCTATCATCTTCCACCTTTGTAGCTTCTTCTATCACCTCATTCTCTGAGATATTTTTAGATGGATTAGTCTTTCTTTCTAATTTCTTATTATCTTTTAACTTGCTTCCTACTTTACCTTCACTTTTCAATGCTTCAATATTATTCTCTAAGCTCTTCTTAGGCTTAGTCTCTGCTTTAACTTCTTCTACCTTTTCTTTCTTCTGTATATTCTGCCCAACTCTCTCTTTCTTAAAAATCTTGCTAACTTCCTTTAAGCTATCTTCTTTAATAATTTCTTTATCTTTTATTTCAACCTTCTTCTTTAGAGCCGACTTTATCTTAAATTTCTCTTGATTTAATTGAGGCTCTTCTTCTCCCAGATTAACTTTACTAATAGCTTTTTTCTGGTTGACTTTCGAATAAATAGCAAGCTCAATTACCGGTGATTCTCTTCTTAGAACTTTACCTTCTACATAAGCTAACTCTCCAAAGTATAACTTATTAACCAAATATCCTAATAATAAATGAACCATTATAGATACTACAAATCCTACCTTTAAGAGACCATTACCTTCGTTTAGCTGATTTAATAGCTTCACAATAAACCTCCACATCTAAATTAAAGGTAGGTGTTGACACCTACCTTTAGCAATCATTAAAACTTAGTACTTACCTTTAACATATAATTACGTTCTGGCATTGGATAATCTTCTATAATCTCATACTCTTTATCAAATAAATTATTGATATCTAATGATACTTCTATATCATTACTAAATCTTCTACTTATCTTAATATTTGTTATAAGGCATCTATCCATACTAGTACTAGCAGAGGAATAATCAGGGTACCAATGCTTTCCCGTTCTTTGACCTATAAATTGATTATTTATAGAAAAACTCAACTCTTTATTAGTATAATTTAAGTTAAAATTAGCTTTGTGATATGGCTTATAGTCCAATCTTTTATCTGTTTGATCATTTCTAGCATCTAAATAAGTATAATTGAATTCAGCAGTTAAATTTCTAAGTAATTCTTTACTTAAGATTAATTCTACTCCTGATACCTTAACTGAATCAATATTATATGTTTTTTCTGTTTCTCCATCCCAAGATATTAAGTCATCTATATCTTTTTTAAAATAATTTAATTCCCCTTTTATACCCTTATCCCTAAATCTTACTCCTGTTTCATATACTACAGCAGACTCAGGGTCTATACCTTCTTTCCCCGCATAAGCTAAATCAGAAAGAGTAGGAGTAACATAAGCTTCTTCTACTGAAGCATGTATATTAATTTTAGAATTAATGGTATAAACAGTAGCTATCCGAGGACTAAAGTTAGAATCATATAATTCATACTGATCATAACGAGCCCCAACTGTAAATTTTAAAGGTTTATTTACTTGCCAGTCATCTTGAACAAAGACAACCCTATTTAGATTATTCTGCTTACCTACAGTACTACCTTTAAGCCTCTCTTCTTCAAGCTGAAGACCATAAATTAAGGAATGATTCTGATAATAATTAGTTGTATTAAACTCTATCCCCTGCTTCTTAGAATAATTCTCATTATGTGGTGACCATGAATCATCTGGATCATCATAAATCATATCATGATTATTGTTGTAGAAGCTTATTTTCATATCACTACTTTCTGTCTGCCTCTTCCATTGTAGATTAATATTTGTATCACTATCTTTTTGTTTTGCATCAGGTCTTGGATCAATAATTGAGCCTGGTTGCTCCTTATCTGAATTAGTATCTTGTAGTGATAAGACTATATCAGAATAATCGCTTAAATCTAAGCTAAACTTTGCAAAAATATTCTGTTGATCTAGCCCACTATTATCACGATTACCATCTGATTTCTTCTTAGAGATAGACAGATTATAACCTAACTTCTCCACCTTTCCCCGATGAATCAGATTATAGGTTTGAGTGTCATAAGAACCATAACCTAATTTAACAATGGTCTTAGATTCTTCAGTAGCACCTTTAGTAATAATATTAACTACTCCTCCCAAAGCATTAGCTCCATACATAACTGAAGCAGATCCCCTCAGAACTTCTATTCTTTCTATCTGTTCAATACTTAATTGACTTAAATCAACTGCTCCATCTAAAGGATTATTCATCTCTTGACCATCAATTAAAACCAGAACATGTTTAGGGTCAGCACCACGAATGCTAATTTTCTTTGAACCTACTAATCCACCATAATCATTAATATCAACCCCTGCAATATCTCTTAACAGGTCAGCCACATTCTGGGCACTCTTCTGCTCAATCTCCTTTTCATCAATTACTTCTACACTTACTGGAGCCTCTGAAAGATTTTCCTCATATTTAGAAGCAGTTACCACAATCTCATCTAATGTAAAACTCACCTCAGTATCTTTAGCCATAACATTAAATCCTAATAAATTAACTACTAACAAAATAGCTAAACTTAATAAAATCTTCTTCATCATCTCTTACCTCCATTTTTAGTTAATCAATGCTGTATTCTCTAGTCTAAATTAATCTACTAAATTGCCAATTCAATCTACCTCCTCAAAATAATATTCAAAAATAAAAATCTACAATCTCCAAAAGATTGTAGATAATCTAGGTATATCTTAAGATTATTAACTAAAATATTAACCAAGTTATCTACCCATTTTACTCCCGAAAATCGGTAAATTTATAAATTCGGCAGGTCTCCTGACTTACAGCATTAAACTGTGCCTTCCCTGATATACTACATACCAAGTGATTTTCACAATTTATTAAAATTAATAGTCACTTGACTTTAACAGTTTTTAACTGTACACTGTCAACTGTAAACCATTAACTGCTTTTCACAGTGGCGGGTCCGCTCAGGATTCTCACCTGATTCCCTATTCTCTCTTAATTTCTTAAGAGCACCTAATCTACCCCTATTCAATTTTAATCTATTCTTTATTCCCTAAATGTACCCCCTCTTCAGTTCTACGATATAATCTACTTGTTGGATAAGCAAATTCAATATCAGGTTCTTGCCTAAACTTCTTAAGAATACTCTCAGAGATATTATTCTCCAAAACTCTTCTCATTCTAACAGTAGTCAAATAACGTAGGGTAATCTGTACTCCACTCCCTTTAATATCTACATAAGTAATTGGAGTAAACTTACCATATTTAATCATATAATTCTTACTCATCTCATAAATCCTCTTTTTGGCCCTTGCTTCTATCTCTTCCTCACTCTGTTCATAACCTGTTTCCAAGATAATCTCCTTAGCCCTCTCCCAATCACTCTCAAAGGTGACTAAGAACTTAATCTCGTTCCAGATACAACCAAAACCACGGGTATAATTGAATAAAGATGCATTAAAGATATTACTATTAGGAATATGGACCAACCTTCCTGTACTCTGGTCAGCCTCTACCCAGTTGCCTACTTCCAACAAAGTGGTATAAAAGACTCGAATATCAATCACATCACCCTGTACTTGATTCCACTCTATTCTGTCCCCTAAGCCAAAAGGACGGCGCAGGAGAATCAAGGTCCATCCTGCAATATTTAATAAGACTTGATGCAATGCTAAAGCTAAACCAGCAGACAAGAAACCTAAATAAGTAGTTAAAGTAGAGGGTCTCTCTAACCAGATTAAGAGGATAAATATTAAAATTATAAAGAAGACCGAATAATAGGTTATCCTTCTAGCTTGATGCCTCCTCTTAAAATCTTCAACCTTGGAGTTGATAAACCTAACAATTCCAAAACCTATTAGATATGTAATAATAACTACCCCTACAGATAATAAAATTTTCTGTATCAACGGATCATTGATATCAATAGCAGTCAAATCCAAAATAAAAACACCTCTCATTATTTATTAGAGAATAAATTCTAAGGTTAAGTAAATCAGAAAAACACTGTTTCTATGTTAAGCTTAAGCTTAAGCTTGATCTAATACTAAATCTTAATCTTAATCTGTAATATCAAATATAGTCATCCAACTTTAGAATGAAACAATAGAAAGATAGTATGACACTTTTTGGAATCTGGAATCAGTAGTCAGGAATCACTTATAAACACTGGTTCCAGATTCTTAAAATTATATCTGTAACTATAATTAGTGTTAATCACAAAGTTCGTTGTTGAACCTTTGTTTTTTATCGGTGTTAATTCGTGGCTAATAATTCTTTTGTTTTTATTTTTTACTCATTATTCATCACTTGTTACTTTTCACTAGCTTCACATAAGGACGCCTAGCACTATTATCAATCTCAACATCACAACCATAAACACTTTTGATATTATCATAAGTTATAACTTTATCTGGATTACCAATAGTATTTACCTTACCCTGATTTAATAATAATAAGCGGTCACAGTATTGGCTTGCTAGATTAAGATCATGTAAAACCACCACAATAGTAGCACCTTCTTTACTGAGCTTAGCCAACAAGTCAAAGATTTCCAATTGATAGTTAATATCTAGAGCTGAAGTCGGTTCATCTAATAATAACAGCTCAGCCTCTTGAACTAAAGCCCTAGCCAACAACACTCTTTGCCGCTCACCACCACTGATACTATTAATTGATTCATCAGCTAAACTAACAATATTTGTTAGCCTTAAAGCCCTCTCTATTACTCTTTTATCAGCTTGACTTATACCCTGCCAATTTTTTAGATAAGGATGACGTCCCATCTCTACAACCTCTTTGACAGAGAAATCAAAATCAATCTCTGTACTCTGGGGTAGTACAGCCAAGACCTGCGCTAGTTCTTTACGTTGATACTCGTCTAACTTCTTGCCTAATAAAGATATTTCTCCACCATCTTTGCTAATAATATTAGACAGCAACTTTAATAGAGTGGATTTACCTGAGCCATTAGGACCGATAATTCCAAATAATTCTCCCTTTCTGACTGTAAAAGTAATATCCTCTATCAGTCTAGATTTACCATAAGAGAAGCTTAAATCGTCTACTTTTAATATATTCATAATTAAACCACCTAAACCATATTCTAATCCAAAATCTTTTCCAATTTCAAATTGAAATTCAATGGGGGTATTAAGATACTTTGGAGTTGACGGTTGACAGTGTACAGTTGACAGTTAAAAAAATTAAAATCAAATAAAAATAATCTCTATATAAGTAATTATATGGGCTTTAATGGTTTTAATTTTAGGTCTTAACTGTCAACCGTTAATTGTCAACTTATAAAGTGTTACAATATCCCTGACATCACATTCAAATTTGACTCCAGAATCACAAATCAATATCTAAAAATCATTTAAAATTCACCTTTCTCTTCTGTAATAAATAGATAAAAAAAGGTGCTCCACATAAAGCTGTAATAATTCCAACAGGCAACTCAGTTGGTGCCAAGATAGTCCTAGCTATTGTATCTGTTACTATTAGGAAAATAGCACCTCCTAAAGCCGATGCAGGTAATAATATTCTATGATTGGGTCCTAAAATTAATCTCAAGATATGAGGAATAACCAGACCAATAAAACCAATTATTCCACTGACCGAGACCGCCATAGAAGCTAATAATGAACCAGCTAATAATAAAAGTAATTTAACCTTCTCTACCTCTACTCCTAGATAGTAAGCAGTTTCTTCACCCAATAGAAGTATGTTCAAATTATCTGCTAAAAAATACACTATCAGAAAACCTACTATAATACCTGGTAAAATCGCCTTAATCTCTTGCCAACTACTATTTGCTAGACTGCCCATCAACCAGTAAAAGACCTTCTGCAAATTTCCACTATCTAAAATCATTAATAAGGAGACCAATGCTGACAAAAAGAAGCTGATTGCTATCCCTGATAATAGTAAAGTTGAAATAGGTACCTTTCCCTTGGTCTTGGCCAAATTATAAACAAAAAAAGCTGTAATAACAGCACCTAAAAATGCAAAAAAAGCAAGACTACTAATTCCTCTCCAATAATATATTAAACCAAAATTAATTGCTAGACCAACCCCTAATGAAGCCCCTGAAGAGATACCAATAATATAAGGATCAGCCATTACATTCTTAAATATTCCTTGAAAGACTACTCCAGATGTAGCAAGGGCCATCCCTACTAAACTAGCTAACAAAATCCTAGGAAGACGAATCTTATAGATAATTGTCTTCTCAATAATAGTTAGATTACCTTTAATTACAGCAGTAATAGGAATCTTGACAGTTCCCAAACTAAGAGCAACAATAATGCTTAAAATTAATAGCATAAATAAAATTATAATTATTAATATATCCTTCACTTTAATTTCCATATCTAATTCTCCAAATTTATTTCAGGATGTATGGCTTGAACAAAAAGTTTTAAAGCCTTAATTATTCTCGGACCTGGTCGATTAATAATATTTGCATCAAAGATATAAACTCTACCCTTTTTAATCGCTTTAATATACTGATAATTAGACCTAGCTTTAATCTTAGCAGGGGTTAACCTTTCCTTCCAACTATCATAAGTAGCAATATATACATCAGGATTTTCAGCTAGTAACTGCTCCATACTATATTGTGGCCAAGTACCTTGGGCTTTAGTACCGATATTATATCCTCCAGCCTGCTTAATTAAATCATTGATAAAGGTATCCTCTCCTACTGTATATAAAGGATCATTCCAAACCTCATAAAAGACCTTTACTTCATCTTCTTGCTTAACTGCTCTCTTGACCTTTTTAATAATAGAGTTGTATTCTGCAGTTAATCTGTCTGTTACTTCTCTGCCCCTTTTACTCTTAGCTGTCAGCTTAGCTATCTTAGCAATTACAGATATCGTCTCTTCAATATTATCAGGATTAAAACCAGCTACAGTTATTCCTAACCCCTCTAAGCTCTTGATAGTATCTTTAGGAACAATTCCTCCTGCTAATACTAAATCAGGTTCTAAAGCGATAATAGACTCTACATTATCAACCCCTACTTTATCCTTAGACTTTGCCTTAGCTGGATAATCACAAAAATCTGTCACCCCTACAATTCTATCTTCTAGATTCAACTCATATAGCATCTCTGTAATACTAGGAGCCAATGAGATAATCCTTTGTGGTTTTCTTTCTATAACGACTATCTTTCCCAAATCATCAACTAGCTTAACTTTAGAACTAGCTTCTACTTGTCCATATTTACTAAATAATAGTACTAAAATAAATACTATTAACAATAACCTATTCAATCTCGTTAACATCTTATCCTCCCTTTGACCTATTGATTACTCATCTAGACTAATTGCAACTAAGAATCTCATTAAAATAAAAAGTCCCTAACTGTAAACATAGCTAGGGGGAGATCATTCCCTATCTTGTCCTCGAAGATAGCTCTCTTTATCCTTATTAGGCAGGTCTCCTGACTTCCAGCTTAAGAATAGATTTTAGCTTTCCTGATATATAAATATCAACTGCTTCCTAGAATCTATTAAAGTTAATAGTTACTGAGTTATTCGGTAAAATATCCCTTTGAGTCTAACAAGATGACTCTTTGTATAATACCATTAACTGCTGTTACAGTGGCGGGCCCGCTCAGGATTTACACCTGATTCCCTATTCTCCCTTAGCCATAACTAAAGGCACCTAATAAATCTATTTTATTATAAAGATCTTTAGTTTAATACTATTTCTATAATACTTATACCTTCTCCTCTTTATTTTAGAAATTTAACTATTAAAATCATCCAAGTATCTGATTATGAGGATATTGAAACATTTTTAGGAATCAGGAACCAGTTATCAGTGAAATAGACTGATTCCATATTCCCGATTCCTGACACGAAAGTATCGCATTCTCTCTATATTCTGCTAATTATTATATCAACAAAAGAGATACATATTCTAAATAATCATATCAAAAAATAAAAACAACTGCAACTGCAGTTGTTAATAAACCAATCTTAAGCCAACCTCATATTTACCATCTCTTCTATTATCAAATTCTCTCTTCTCTTTAACCTTTAACCCTTCAGTCCATCTAGAATCTAACTCATCAAAAATATCTTTAGGAATTAAATAAGTATCACCTTTAAGATTAAAAACCAAATATTGAGCATTACCTTCTAGCCTAGTTGCATTTTTCTCAAGTAAGTAACTATAAATTTTTTCATATCTAGATGTTTCAGTCATATTATAAATTAATCTATCAGCCATTCCAAAAAAATCCTTCATCAATTCAGTTGTAGTAAATATCTCTCCTTTAGATATCTTCACTATATTTTCCCCCTTATTTAATGTCAACCAATTTGCTAAAGATAATCATAATATATACTTTATATTCTTAACATAATCTTCAAAATGATACTATCTTAGAGATTCTAATTTTAATTTATCATTATAAACTACTTCATCTTATCTATTTCAATTTGAAGCTTCTCAATTATTCTTTTTTCCAACCTAGAGATATAGGATTGAGAGATACCCAATATATCTGCAACCTCTTTTTGAGTTAACTCCTGTTTATTCTTCTGTAAGCCAAATCGTAAAATCATAATCTTTTTCTCTCTAGTAGTTAAGTTCTCCATTGCTTCTATAAGTAATTCTTTATCTACTTCTTCTTCAATATACTTATAAATCAAATCAATTTCAGTTCCTAATACATCAGAAAGCTTTAACTCATTACCATCCCAATCAACATTTAATGGTTCATCAAAGGATATCTCAGAACGTTTCTTATTATTCTTTCTCAAATACATTAAGATTTCATTTTCAATACAACGAGAAGCATAAGTAGCCAACTTAATATTCTTACTTACATCAAAGGTATTAACAGCCTTAATCAAACCAATAGTACCAATTGAGACCAAATCTTCAATATCAATTCCTGTATTATCAAATTTACGAGCAATATAAACTACCAAACGGAGATTTCTTTCAATCAATACACTTCTAACGGCTTGGTCACCCTTCTCTAACTTATTTAATAGATACTCTTCTTCTTTATTAGATAGTGGTGGTGGTAAAGCTTCACTATTCCCAACATAAAATACATTTTTAGCGCTATAAAGTCCTAATACTTGTAACATTTTAATAACATAAAGTCTAAGTCTAAGTTTTAAATTAATAATCATTGAACGCAAAAAAATCGCCTCCCTTTTTTTTATGCTCGAAGCACTTCTGGGTTTAATAATGCTTGATAATTGTTATCCTTATCTAACCTCTTATCCTGTAAAGCTATTATTACTCTTTTAGTTGTAAAGATCTCATCTTTTGTAGTAATTGTAACCATATCAGGCCTAAAGCCAATTAGCATTCCATTATCTTTTCCCAAAGAGTAAAAAGGTATCAACCTAAATCTACTAATCCAGTCATTATCAGTCATCTCATTTAGTAATCTGCCAGTATCATTTTTATACCTATAGAAAGCTTTCTTTACTTTATCTGGCAATATTTCATCTAAAGCCCCTACCTCTACTACTATAACAGGTACCTTAGTTAAGGGATCCTGCAACTGATTTCCTGTATCCACTAAAGCCTTTAACTTAACTAATTTATCATCAAAACTAATTACAACTGGAATACAGAATATATCTGGTAGTAACTTATATTGGATGAACATCCAACCAAACTTCCCGATTATAATAATCAAGATTGAACCTAAAATAATAAGCTCTGGGGGAATATTTAAAACTTGTGCTAAACTATCTAATGGTGTTCCTCCTGTCAAATTATAAAGAGCAAATATCGCTCCAGCTGTTACAAAAGTTATTAAATAAAAATAACCAACAGCTTTAAAGAAATACTTACGAGATAAAGGAGCAAAAGCAACTAATATCATTGCTATAGATATCAAAAAATGAAAATAAATTCGATTTAAAAACCTAAATTGGGGTAAAATAATTACTATTGTATAAACTGTCCCCAACACCGAAGTTAAAAATAACCTCCAAACCTTATAATTTAAATCTGACAATTTAGCTGATGCCCATAAAATCAAATAATTCATTACTAGATTAATAAATGAAAAAAGATCTAAATAAACTACTAACTTCATTTAATTCTCTCACCTGCTTCACTCCCCTATTAAGAAGTATATTACTAGGATTTTAAAATATAACTAAAAAATTTGAATTATAATCTATAATTAAATCCTTTTTACTAGTTTTATGTCGAAATAAAAAAATCTCGATACCCTAAGGGCATCGAGATTGAATTAAAATTTTCTATTTCTCCTTAAAAAAGCTGGGATATCTAAATCATCATTAGAAAATGATTTAATATCTAAGTCCTCTTCTCTTCTAACACGTTCCTTCTTCTCTTGTGGCTTTTCTTTCTCTTCCTCCTGTTTGACCTCTTTTTTACTAATTCCTTCTTGATCAAAACCAGTAGCAATTACAGTTACCTTAACTTCATTCTCTAAGTTTTCATCTACAACTGTACCCAGGATAATATTTGCTTCAGGGTCAGCCACTTCAGAGATAACATTAGCTGCTTCATTAGTTTCATGCAATCCTAAGTCTTTACCTCCAGTGATATTAAGCAAAATACCTTTAGCCCCTTCAATAGATGCTTCCAATAACGGAGAAGCAATAGCAGCTTTAGCAGCCTCTGCTGCTCTATTCTCACCACTAGCTCTTCCAATTCCCATTAAAGCAGAGCCAGCATCGGTCATGATCGTCTTTACATCAGCAAAGTCAAGATTAATCAAACCTGTGATTGTAATTAAATCAGAGATACCTTGTACACCTTGTCTTAAAACATCATCAGCAGTTTTAAAGGCATCAATTAGAGTAGTCTGCTTCTCAACAACCTCCAATAATCTATCATTAGGAATGATAATTAAAGTATCTACCTTCTCCTTCAAATTTTCAATTCCATATTGAGCTTTTTGCATACGTTGACGCCCTTCAACAGTAAATGGCTTAGTTACAACACCTACTGTCAAAGCACCTGATTCTTTAGCAATCTCTGCTACAACAGGAGCAGCTCCAGTTCCTGTTCCACCACCCATACCTGCAGTAATAAATACCATATCAGCACCACTTAAAGCCTCAGCAATCATATCACGACTCTCTTGAGCAGCTTCTTGACCAATCTCAGGGTTAGCTCCTGCACCTAAACCATTAGTTAACTTCTCGCCAATCTTTAGGGTAACTTCTGCTCTTGATGCTACTAAAGCCTGCCCATCAGTATTTACTGCAATAAACTCTACACCTTTTAAGCTAGATTCGATCATGCGATTAACAGCATTATTGCCGCCACCGCCTACACCGACTACTTTTATATTAGCGAAATTCTCCATTTCAGCTCCAAACTCAAACATTAATACTCCTCCCTTGCTAAGCTAATTAGAATATATTTTTAAACCATTTTCCTACTGTATCAAATAAGTTTTTGATCAACAGTTCTTCATTCATATCTTGTTCTGAATAATCTTCATAATTTTCAGCGCCATAATGGACCAAACCTACACCAGTAGAGAAGATAGCCCCATTATCCTCAGAAAATTGGGTATATCCTTCTCCAATATCATAAATGGAACCATCTAAATATTCCAATATACTATTTATATTATCAGGTACTCCTACCCTTACTGGCATTCTTAATTTTCTAGAAGCAAATTCAGGAATTCCCTTCAATAAAGATCCACCACCAGTCACAACCATTACTGAAGGTGTTAATCCACTATAACCAGCCTTAATAATCTCTTGATGAACCAAACTAAAGATCTCATCAACTCTAAATTGAATAATTTCACATAATAATTGGCGAGAAAAAACCCGAGTTTCATTACTACAACTTTCCACTAATTCAATCTCATCATCTTCATCTACAAACTCTGAGCTCGCACAGCCATATTGAACCTTTATTCTTTCTGCATCAGCAATAGAGGTTGTCATAATAACATTCCGTCTCATCCATTCTGCTATATCCTTGGTTACATGGTCACCTCCTACTGGTAAACTGGATGTATACCAGACACTGCCACCTCTAAAAATAGCTATATCAGTAGTTCCGCCACCCATATCTACCAGCACACCACTATCTTTATCACTTCCTGTCAATACTGCCTTACTTGCAGCTAGTGGTTGTAAAACTATTCCTGCAACATCAAGTCCTACCTTATGAATACTCTTAATTAAGTTTTGAATAGAGGTTGCTGAACCTGTAATTATATGGGTTTCTGCCTCTAATCTCACTCCAGACATCCCTAAAGGGTACTTAATATCTTTACACCCATCTACAATAAATTCTCGAGGTAACACATGAATAATTTCACGTTCTGGGGGAATAGAAATAATTTTAGTAGCCTCAATCACTCTTTCAATATCATGTCTAGTAATCTCCTTATTTTCCCCTGTAACAGCTACTACCCCATGACTGTTTGTAGAAGAAATATGAGAGCCAGCAATTCCAACAAAAGCTGATTCTATCTCTACTCCAGCCATTCTTTCTGCTTTGGTTACCGCTTTTTGTATAGAAGATACAGTATCATCTATATCCACAACCATCCCTTTTTTTAAACCAGTAGAAGGGCTGGTACCTATCCCAATTATATTGGCACTTTTATTTTCATTTATTTCGGCAATAATAGTACATACTTTAGTAGTCCCTACATCAATACCTGCAATTATGTTTCTACGTGCCACTAAAAGCCCCCCTTTCTATAATAAACAAATTCAATATCTTGTTTAACAAAGCTAAACATCCTTTTTAATCTTAAATTCAACAAACATATTCAATTCCCTCTTTTTAAAAGTATATTTTCTAAAAAAAACTATTATAGCCTTCATTAAAAATTAATCTTTATAATAGAATTTAATAAGATTACAATAAAAACCAATAAATATTTAACTTACAAATTACTTATAGATTAGTAAATCTAGAATAAAATTCAACTACCTAACCAGCCAAACCCTAACTACCAAAGTAAAAATTGTCGCACTATCTAAGTTTTATTTTAAATTCACATACCTATAAAAGAAAATTTTGTTAATAGAACCATCAAACCAAAATTTAACAATAAAATTCTAACAGATTATCTCTCATTTTGCAAGGCGTACAATCACATTATTTCCATATCTTAAATCTATATATTCAATTTTTTGACCTTTAGACTTAATATCATTGTATACTGAGGTAAAGATTTTAGACTTTGCTTTATTGTCAAAATTACTACTTAATTTTACTACTCCACCATCTACTAAGAATAACTGAATTCCATCTTCTTTAGTGATATTTAGCTCTGAAATCTCCCCTAGCACTTGATCTGATAACAAACCTAAGTAACTAATAGCCTTTTTAATTTGACTATTAATCTCAAGTTGATCTCCTTCATTAATAACTTCAACACCAGTAACTAAAGGCAGATTCCAATAAGCTAAATTCTTAGTTGTAGCTATAATCTGACCTTCACTATCGATAATTTGATAAGAAGATTGAATACCTATTATTGCTATAGGACGCCTTTCATTAACCTCTATAATCAGTCTCTTTGGTAAATCTCTAGTAACAACAACCCCCTTAATTTGAGGTAACTCAATTAATTTATTCGCTAATTTTCGACGATCAATATTAAAAATATTAATATCTTCTAAATCACAATAGGTGATTATATCTTCATCAGATAGAAGTTTATTCCCTTTTATCTCTATATCCTCCAATTGGAAATAATTCGAATTAACTAAACTTACCAATCCTAGTATTAGTAGTACTCCTATAGTAATCAAATAAATAATCTTATGCTTGTCCACAGTATCACCTCACTTTATTAAAAGGAAATTTAAAGGAACTGACTTCTTAAAAATTGCATTTAAAACTCTCATTATATATCTTCTTCTCTAATCATAATATCATTGTTTAGATTCAGTTCACTTATGTGTAGAGATAAATCTCTATTTAGATTCCAAAAATAATCCTCTATAAAATCTACTAAAATCTTGAGTAGACACAGAGATATACCCCTACACAAAATTATTTAAAATCATCTCTAAGAACAAAAATATAGAATATATTAGAAAACTAAGGGTTAGTTTTAACTAACCCTTAATTTTACTTCTCTAAGGCATTTTCCAATATCTTAACTACAAGTTGATCAAAATCTATTCCAACAACTTCAGCTGCTTGAGGCAAAAGACTTGTTTCAGTCATACCAGGAATAGTATTTACCTCTAAAACATAAGCCTCTCCAGCAGAGTTTATCCTCAGATCAACTCTCCCCATACCTTTACATTTTAAAGCTTGATAAGCCTTTAATGCTAAAGTCTCTGCCTTCTTATAAACTACATCTGGCAATTCAGCTGGTATAATAAAGTCTGTCATCCCTTTAGTATATTTGGACTTAAAGTCATAAACTCCCTCTTTTGGTCTAATTTCAATAATAGGTAAGACCTGTGGTGATTGATTCCCTAGCAATCCAATAGTTATCTCCTTACCTGAAATAAACTCCTCTACTAACAATTCCTGATCATATTTGAAAGCCTCTTTAATAGCCTCTCTAAGTTGATTTTTATTCTTTACTATAGATAAACCAAGGCTTGAACCTTCTAAGGAAGGCTTAACTACTATTGGTAATCCTAGCTCATCAATTAAATCCTTTTCTATTTCATCAAGTTTGCCTTCTACTTCATTAATCTTTAAAACCACAAACTTTGGAGTCTCAATGTTTAAGTTGTTAAAGATTCTCTTAGACATAATTTTATCCATTGCTAGAGCACTAGCTAAGACTCCAGAACCAGTATAAGGGATCCCTTCTAGTTCTAGCAACCCTTGAATAGTACCATCTTCACCAAAACGTCCATGTAAAGCAATAAAAGCAATATCAACCTCTTGTTGATATAAAGCCTTATGTAAATTATTGGCTGGATCGATATCTATAGTACTATATCCTTGTCTACTTAATGCATCTAAGATAGCCTTACCAGTCTTTAAAGAAATCTCCCTCTCGGCAGATTTCCCACCCCTAATAACTGCAATTCTCTTATCCTTCAATATTGCCCTCCCCCTTTTAGCTCTCTTCGCGACGTATTTTAGCACCTAAACTAGTTAACTTTTCTGTTAAAAATTCATATCCTCGATCTATGTGATAGATATTCTCTACTCTTGTCTCACCTTCTGCTATCAACCCAGCTAAGACTAAAGCTGCTCCTGCTCTTAAATCAGTTGCCTCTACAGTAGTCCCTGAAAGACTCTTGACCCCTTTGACAATAGCTGAATTACCTTCAATTTTAATATTAGCACCCATTCTACGCAATTCATCAGCATGCTTTAAACGGTTTTCAAAGATTGTCTCAGTTACTATACTAGCCCCTTGCGCTATTGATAGAAAGGTCATAAACTGAGATTGCATATCAGTAGCAAAACCTGGATATGGTAGGGTCTTAATATTTACCCCTTGCCATTTATCTTTACCAATAACTCGTATTTGATCTCCATCTACATCAAGCTTTACTCCTGCCTCAACTAACTTGGCTATTACAGCTTCAATATGTTCCGGAATGACATCTTTAACCAAAACATTACCTTTAGTAATTGCAGCTGCTACTAAAAAAGTTCCCGTTTCTATCCTATCTGGAATGACTTGATAATCAACAGGATGTAATTCTTTGACACCTTGTATTTTAATCACATCAGTTCCAGCACCACGTACACTAGCACCCAACTGATTGAGGAAATTCTGTAAATCTACAATTTCAGGCTCTCTAGCCGAATTATAAATTACTGTTTTTCCTTCAGCTAAAACTGCTGCCATCATAATATTTTCAGTTGCGCCTACACTAGGGAAATCAAGATGGATCTCTGCACCAGTTAACTTCTCTGCCTTTCCTTCTAAATAACCATGTCCTTGCTTAAATTCTACTCCTAAAGCCTTTAACCCTTTTATATGCAAATCAATAGGTCGAGTCCCAATACTACACCCTCCAGGTTGGGAAATTTTAAACTCCCCAAATCTACCTACTAAAGGTCCCATTAAAAAGACTGTTGCTCTCATCTTTCTCATCAAATCTTCAGGAATTTGACAAGAGTTCAAACCTTTAGTATCGACAATTAATCTATCATCTTCTGATTTAGCTTTAGCTCCTAAAGTTTCTAAGACCTCTTTCATAACTCTAACATCACGTAATTTGGGTACTCTACCTATAACACATTCTCCACCTGCCAAAACAGTTCCCGCTAAAATCGGTAAAACTGCATTTTTTGCACCACTGATAGTTACTTCACCTTGAAGCTTTTGACCACCATTGATTATAAATCTGCCCATCCTTTCACCTCCTATTTTGAACTTAAAAAGATAATCTCTCTTTTTAAACTTATTCCAAACTTGTTTAAGACAAGATTCTCAACTTTACCTATCAACTCTAAAACCTCTTCTGCCGTAGCTGAACCTAAATTGATTATAAAATTAGCATGTTGGGTAGATATTTGAGCATCACCAACCCTTAGCCCTTTCCCACCTGACTGGTCAATCAATCTTCCTGCCGACTCATTAGGAGGATTTTTAAAGATACAACCTGCATTTGGCCATTTTAAAGGTTGACTTCTCTTTCTCTTTGATAATAGTTGCTGACCTTCTGTGATTATCTCTTGAGAATCCTTTGCAACTAATTCTAACTCTGCTTCTAATATAATCTCTTTACTATTTTGAAAAGGACTACTTCTATAACTAAAGTCTAACTCTTTACTATTATATATTTTAACCTCTCCAGTTGTTGATAAGGTCTTTACTTTAACTAGCAAGTCCCCTATAGAACGTAAATCACCTATACCAGCATTCATCACAATTGCTCCACCTAAGGTTGCTGGTAAGCCCATAGCAAATTCTAAACCACTCAACCCTCTTTTCGTAGCCCTTGTAGATAATAATGGTAAACTCAAACCTGCACTAGCAATTAATCTATTCCCAACAAACTCTAGCTTAACATTTTTTTGTGGCAATTTAATGACAACATCCGATAATCCTTCATCACTGATCAATAGATTGCTCCCATTTCCTATTAGGTAATAATTAATCTTATTTTGATAAAGGTATTTAATTAATTTTTCTAAATCTTTATCATGTTTAGGGATAACTAAAAGCTCAGCAGGACCCCCAATTTTGAAAGATGTATGATTCTTTAACGGTTCATCAAAGAGAATATCACCCTCGATTAAATCACTAATTTGCTTTTTATGTATTGCTTCCAACATAACCACCCCAATTTGATCGGCAACTAGACCATCTGAAAAACCAATCTCAAAATATAGAACCTATAGAAAAGGTCATCTCAAAGGTAAATACACCCTATAATATGCAAGTTCAAAGCAAACTGTTAATAGAATTTGTATATCAGCAACTACCTAATACAAATCAATAAAAAGTAATGCTTAGTCTCCTATATCTAAATATAAACTTGTCCACTTCATGTCCAATTTATAGGGGTGTAGTTCATTACACCCCTAACAAATCTTTAATTAAAGTAATTAATTTTTCAATAGCCTGTGGTTGACCTAAATCTTTGCTCGCATTAGCCATTTTAAATAATTTTTTTTCATAAGTAAATAAATCACTAATAAGTTTATCTAAAACTTCTGTTGTCAATTCATCATCTAAGATAACCTTAGCTGCTCCCTTCTTCTCTAAAGACTGAGCATTATACAACTGATGATTTTCAGAAGCATAAGGATATGGAATCAAAACAGCTGGTATACCACAAGCAGTAATCTCTGCTAAACCTGTTGCCCCAGCCCGGGATATAACTAGGTTAGCAACAGCCAATGCTGCAGCCATGTTATATAAATAGGGCTTAATCATAATGTTCCCTCTTTCTATATCCTTTATTCCCATTTCCTTAGCTTTATCCATTACAAAATCAAAATCCTGCTTACCTGTAATATGTAAAAGCTGTAGATTTGAATTTCTAAGCTTGGGATATAGCCCGATAACAGCCTGATTAATGCTTCTAGCTCCTCTACTACCTCCAAAAACCAAGATAACCTGCTTACCTTCTGCTATCCCTAGCTCTTTTAATGCTTCACTTCTATCCTTCTTTAAAATCTCTGGTCTAATTGGATTACCTGTTAAACTAGTCTTCTCTTTAGCTTTAAAATACCTTTTAGCATCAATATTACTCAAAGCAATCCTATCTACAAATCTTGCTAATAATTTATTAGTTATGCCTGGATAAGCATTCTGCTCATGAATTAAAGTAGGAACTTTAGATAAAGCAGCTGCTAACACTATAGGTCCACAAACATAGCCCCCTGTTCCAATAACTATATCAGGCTTAAAATTCTTAACAATCTTTCTAGCCTCAATTAAACCTACCCCTGTCTTTAAGATAGATTTGAATAATTTCAAGGATAACTTTCTAGGTAGACCCTGTACAGAGATAGTCTTTAAATCATAGCCTGCTTTTGGAACAATATCTGCCTCTAGCCCCTGCTTAGTCCCAACAAAGATAATCTCTAAATCATCAAACTCCTCTTCTAAACCACGAGCAATTGCTAAACCAGGATAGATATGCCCTCCTGTTCCACCACCAGAAATTAAAACTTTCATATATTAGTCACCTCAATTTATAGTAAATCGTGATACATTCAATAGAATACCCACACCAGCTAACATAAATACCAAAGAGGAACCTCCATAACTGATAAAAGGTAAGGTGATTCCAGTAACTGGCATAGACCCACTTACCACGGCTAGATTAACCATAGCCTGCAAAGTAATCATAGTTGTAATCCCTACAGCTATTAAGCACCCAAATAAATCTTCAGCCTGTAGAGCTATTTGTAACCCCCTCCAAGCAAAGACAAAATAAAGCAAAATAACTGTAGATGTTCCTATAAAACCTAACTCTTCTCCTAAAACAGAGAAGATAAAGTCTGTTCCTGGTTCTGGCAAGTAGAAGAATTTTTGCCGACTACGCCCTAACCCTAATCCAAATAATCCTCCTGAACCTAGAGCATATAACGACTGAATAATGTGAAAACCTGAACCTAAAGGGTCTTTCCAAGGATCTAGAAAAGAAAGTAGCCTCTTTAATCGGTAGGGAGCTGTAATAATCATATAAAAGACTGCTGGAATAGATAAAGACCCTAAACCAATTAAATGTATCCACCTAGCCCCTGAAGCCAAAAGCATCACAAATACTGTCCCTCCAATAGTAACAGCTGTTCCCAAATCAGGTTCCATTAAAATTAGCCCAAAGACAATTCCTAAGATAAATAAAGCTGGTACTAATCCTTTCCAAAAATCTTTGACCTCTTTATTCTTCAAAGCCAGAAAACGAGACATATAAATCACCATAGATACTTTAGCAATCTCTGAAACCTGTAAGGGAGGTAATGGTCCTAAGTCAATCCAACGACTTGATCCTTTTACACTCTTTCCTATCCCTGGAATTAAAACCATAATCAGAAGTGCAACACTCCCTAATAAAATCTTGGGAGCCCATTTAATATATTGATGGTAATCAAACCTCATAAAAAAAATCATTACCCCAATTCCAATAATTGACCACATCAACTGTCTCTTTAAAAAGTAAAAACTATCATTATACTTCTGAGAAGACGAGATTGATGTAGAGCTAAAGACCATCACTACACCGATACATAGTAAAGTCACTACTACAAAAAAGATTATAAAATCAGGAGCCTTTTTATACATAATATTCCCCCTACTAAGGCAGTTAACAGTTGATAGTTGACGGTTGACAGTTAAATTCAAAAACTTCAATTCTATATAACATATGAAAAAGAATTTAAATTATTTTAGCTACAAATTAGCACATAAGTCACATGAATAAAATTAAAAGATCAATTTAATATCTTAATAAAAAAATAATTAACTATTTATAGATAAACAACTCTAGAATGAAATAATAGAAAGGTAATGTAACACTTTTAGCAATCTGGAATCAGTAGTCAGGAATCAGTTATAAACACTGGTTCC
>NZ_JBSQYM010000037.1:0-32522 GCF_055140805.1 Orenia sp. | reverse complement strand
AGATGTGTATAAGAGACAGTATTATAACACAAAATGAATAAATTGCAACTTTAGTATATTAAATTTTCAGATTTTATTTATAATTAAAACTATTTTCACTCTTAAATGTAAAGTTTTTTATAGATAAAATTCTATCTATAATTCCTCGTCTGCTTTACTATTATTTCAATTATAAGAGAAGATTTATAAATTATCCTTAATTATTAAAAGGATTATATTTAGCCATAAAATTAAACATATTTATCCTAAAACATAAGCTATAAACATATAAAGCCAATTGTATAATTAATCAATATTAATTATAAAAATTCACTCAAAAAGGTAATCCAAATTGGATTACCCCTTAAATAATTAAAATTTTATTCACTTTAAAGGAGAAGTTAAATCAGAAATGATCTCTCCTACATTATTAATAAAGTCAGCTTCGCTCTCTGGAAGCAATTCTAAATTCTCCTCTAATCTCTTAATAATAGCACTACCAACGATAGCTCCATCAGCAAAATTGCTAACTTCTTTAACATGTTCAGCCTTAGAAATTCCAAAGCCAACTGCTACTGGAGTTGAAGTTAGGGATTTAATCTCCTCTACCTTTTTTTTGACCTCTTTAGAGACCTCTCCTCTCTCTCCTGTAGTCCCTAAAGTAGCCACTGCATAGATAAAACCTTGTGAATTCTCGGCTAACTCTTTAATTCTTTTTGGAGAGCTATTTAAAGCTACTAATGAAATAATATCTACTCCATTACTTAAGTTTCTTAACTCCTCATCTTCACCCATTGGCAAGTCAGGAATAATCAAACCATCCACACCAACCTCTTCACATCTTTTGATCAGTCTATCTAAGCCATAATTGAAAATAGAATTAAAATATCCCATCAAGACTATTGGAATTTGACTCTCACTTCTAATTTCTCTAACCAATTCGAAGATATCTCCAAGATTAGTTCTATGAACTAAACTTCTCTTTCCTGCCCTTTGAATAGTAGGCCCATCTGCTAGAGGGTTGGAAAAAGGAATCCCTAACTCTATTATATCTGCTCCATTTTTCTGGGCTTCTAAGACCAACTCTTTTGTTAATTCTAAAGTAGGATCACCTGCCATCAAGAAAGGAATAAAGGCCTTTTGACCTCTATCCTGTAACCTATCAAAAGTAGTAGCAATTCTACTCACTACAACTCAACTCCCAATCTATCCCTACAAGTCCTAAGGGACTCTTCGTAATACCTTAATCTCATTTATATCTACTCCTAATTATTATTTTTCATTATTATTTAATCTTTATAGCTCTACTCCTAATCTATCTGCCAAGGTATAAACATCCTTGTCTCCTCTTCCAGATAGATTCATAACAATAATCTGATCTTGGTCCAATTGAGGAGCCAATTTAAGAACATGGGCAATAGCATGAGAACTCTCTAAAGCTGGAATAATACCTTCACTTTCAGATAAGACTTGGAAAGCATTTACCGCTTCATCATCAGTCACAGAAACATATTTAGCTCGACCAATGTCCTTTAAATAACTATGCTCAGGACCTACACCTGGATAATCCAACCCTGCAGAGATAGAGTGAACAGGCATAATCTGACCATGATCATCTTGTAATACATAAGTCTTAAATCCATGAATAATCCCTTTGCTTCCTTTAGCCATCGTTGCTGCATGCTTATCAGTATCTACACCTAAACCAGCTGCCTCTACACCAATCATCTTAACATCCTCATCTTCAACAAATGGATAGAATAACCCTATAGCATTGCTTCCTCCACCGACACAAGCTACTAGATAATCAGGTAATCTTCCCTCTTGTTCAAGAATCTGCTCTCTAGCTTCTTCTCCAATCATTGATTGGAAATCACGAACTATTGTTGGATATGGATGTGGTCCTACTGCTGAACCTAATAGATAGAAAGTATCGTCTATTCTCTCTACCCAATTTCTTAAAGCAACATCTACTGCATCACTTAAAGTTTGAGTACCTTCTGTTACTGGAGTTACTTTAGCACCTAATAATTTCATTCTAAATACATTTAAGGCTTGGCGCTGTACATCCTCTGCACCCATAAAGATTTCACATTCCATCCCAAACATTGCAGCTACCGTAGCTGTAGCTACACCATGTTGACCCGCTCCAGTCTCAGCTATCACTCTCTTCTTGCCCATTCTTTTAGCTAATAGAGCTTGACCTAGAGCATTGTTGATTTTATGTGCTCCCATATGGTTAAGGTCTTCGCGCTTTAAATAAATTTTAGCTCCACCTAACTTCTTAGTTAGACGCTCAGCATAGTATAATGGGTTAGCTCGCCCAACATACTGTTTCAAATAATAGTCAAATTCCTCTTGAAATTCAGGGTCATTCTTGTATTTATCATAAGCCTCTTCTAACTCTTCTAAAGCTGGAATAATCAATTCTGGAACATACTTACCACCAAATTCGCCAAATAATCCTTTAACATTATCTTTTAACTCTGCACTCATCTCTTCTCATCTCCTTATTTTGATTATTATAGCTCAATACCTAAACTATCTGCTACAGTGTACACATCTTTGTCACCACGACCAGAAAGGTTGACAACTATAATTTGGTCTTGCTCAAGCTCTTTTGCCAATTTTAAAGTATAAGCTACAGCATGAGAACTCTCTAAAGCTGGAATAATCCCCTCTAATTTAGATAATAATTGAAAGGCTTCTAAGGCTTCTGCATCAGTAGCTGAGACATATTTAGCCCGATTAATATCTCTTAGATAACTATGTTCAGGACCTATACCTGGATAGTCTAAACCTGCTGAAATAGAATACGCCGGTAAAATCTGACCATATTCATCCTGTAATACATAAGTTTTACCACCATGAATAATACCTTTAGTCCCTTTAGTTAAGGTAGCAGCATGATTGCCAGTATCTACACCATGGCCTGCTGCTTCTACTCCAATCATCTTGACACCCTTATCTTCAATAAAAGGATAGAATAAGCCAATAGCATTACTTCCTCCACCAACACAGGCTATTAAATAATTGGGTAATCTTCCTTCTTGCTCAAGAATCTGATCTTTAGCTTCATACCCAATTACTGATTGGAAGTCACGAACTATTGTTGGATATGGATGGGGCCCTGCTGCTGTCCCAAACAGACAGAAGGTATCATCTATTCTCTCTACCCAGTTTCTAAAAACAACATCTGCAGCATCACTTAAAGTACCTGTTCCTTCTGTAACTGGAGTTACTTTAGCTCCCAATAACCTCATTCTAAATACATTCAAGGCTTGGCGCTGTATATCCTCTGCTCCCATAAAGATTTCACATTCCATCCCAAACATAGCTGCTACAGTAGCTGTTGCTACACCATGCTGCCCTGCTCCTGTTTCAGCTATGATTCTCTTCTTGCCCATCCGTTTAGCCAGAAGAACTTGACCCAAAGCATTATTAATCTTATGTGCCCCAGTATGATTCAGGTCTTCACGCTTTAAATAGACCTTTGCTCCCCCTAATTTCTCAGTCAAACGTTCAGCATAATATAATGGATTGGCTCTTCCTACATACTGCTTTAAATAATAGTCCAATTCCTGTTGAAATTCAGCATCATCCTTATATTTAGCATAAGCTTCATCTAGCTCATCTAAAGCTGCAATCATCAATTCTGGTACATACTTACCACCAAATTCACCAAATTGACCTCTTCTCTCACTTTTTAAATTTGCACTCATCTCTTCTCATCTCCTCTAGATTATTTTTTATTATAAGTGTCTGTGTGAGTGGATTCATATAATAATGAAATTTAATGAAGATATTTGCGACAATTCTAGGAATCAGTTATCAAGAATCTGGAATCTGTTAAGCATACTGGTTACTGATTCCAGATTACTGACAACTAAATTATCACATTATCTATCTAAAGCTTCATTTTCAAATCACACTCACACTCCACACTCTTACTTTTTTACTCTGCTAATAAACTCTTCTAATCTCTTCTTATCCTTAATTCCAGCTTGTGCTTCAACTCCACTACTAACATCTACTCCATAAGGATTGACTGAACTTATTGCTTCCTTAACATTATCAGGATTTAAGCCACCTGCTATGATAATATCACCATATCTCTTAGCCTCTTTAGCAAGCTCCCAATTAAAAGTCTTACCTATACCTCCTAGCTTATTAGGATGGTAGGTATCAAGTAGATATTTATCAACCTGATACTCCCTTAATCGCTCTAAATAACTCTCATCTTTGACTCTAAAAGCCTTAATAACTGGCAAATCAAACTCCTGACAATATTCTGGACTTTCATCACCATGAAGTTGTAGGTAATCTAAAGGGCAACTACTAATTATCCTCTGTACCTCTTCTAACGACTGGTTAGCAAAGACCCCTACCTTCTTAACATCCTCTGGTAGTTGCTCAATGATCTCCTTTATCTTATCAGGACCAACCTGTCTAGGACTCTTAGCAAAGATAAATCCTAAATAATCAGCCCCATATTTAACGACTAATTTAGCATCTTCTAAATTAGTAATCCCACAGATCTTAATTTTGACCATATTTACCACCTAACTTAAATAGTTGAGAGTTAGCAATGTACAATTTACAGTTAAATTTCAAAATCACCTATCCTCTTATAATCCAATATCTTAAAATGCTTTTAGTCTTTTTAAATATTTTAACTATACACTATACACTATCACCTGTTATTCTATCCTACTAACTCCTTTACCTTAGTAGAGATATTACTGCTTCTCATTAGTGCTTCTCCTACCAAAATACCATCAATCCCATGCTTAGTCAGTAACTTAACATCATTTCTGTTCTTAATTCCACTTTCACTAATAACTACCTTATCTTGAGGAATTAATCTTTTTAATCCTAAGGTTGTCGCTAAGTCAACCTCAAATACCCTTAAATCTCGATTATTAATTCCAATTATATCACAATCTTCCTGTAAAGCAAGGGTCAATTCTCGTCTATTGTGAACCTCTACTAGAACATCTAAACCTAAGGATTTTGCTAAAGCTAAATACTCCTTCAATTGTTCTTGACTTAAAATAGCTACAATTAATAAAACTGCATCAGCACCACAGACTCTAGCTTGATAAATCTGATAAGGGTCGATAATAAAGTCTTTTCTTAGCAATGGTAAATCAACCTCTGCTTTTACCTCTGTCAAATAATCTAGCTTCCCCTTAAAGAACTCCTCATCAGTTAAGACTGATAATACTTTAGCTCCTGCCAGTTGATACTCTTTAGCAATAGCAATAGGATTAAAGTCTTCCCGAATTATTCCCTTAGACGGTGAAGCCTTCTTGATTTCAGCAATCAAGCTCATTCCATCAGCCTCTAAAGCTCCTTTAAAGTCTCTCGTATCTTCCAAACTCTCAATCTTCTGCTTTAACTCTGCTAAACTAACTTCTTGTTTCTGCTGCTCTACTTCTAATTTCTTATGTCTGACTATCTTATCTAAAATCAATTTAGCTTACCTCCTTAGCCAATCGGTTAGTTACGTCAACTAGCTCTTCTAACTTCTTCAAAGCCAAACCTTCATCTATTATTTTAGCAGCCAACTCTATTCCTTCAATTAGACTCTCAGCTTTATCTGCTGCTACTAAAGCTGCTGCTGCATTTAATATCACAATATCCCTCTTCTTACCAACCTTACCCTTAAGAATATCTAAAGTAATCTTAGCATTCTCTTGAGGCTTTCCTCCTGCTAAATCTTCTATAGTAGCTTCTTTTAAACCTAATTTAGTTGGATGAATATTATAAGTTCTTATTTCACCATCTTTAAGTTGACTAACTTTAGTCTCTCCGACTGTTGATAACTCATCTAAACCAACCATACCATGGACTACAAAAGCTGACTTGACACCCAAATTCTTCAGCACATAAGCAATTGGTTCTGTTAATTCAGGGCTATAAACTCCCAATAACTGTATTTCTGCCTGAGCAGGATTGGTCAAAGGTCCTAAGAGATTGAAGATAGTCCTAGCTCCTATCTCTTTTCTTGGCCCAATAGCATACTTCATTGCTTGATGGAAGACAGGTGCATACATAAATCCTATCCCAATCTCATCAATGCAACTTCCTACTTGAACTGGTGAGAGATTAAGGTTGACCCCTAATTTCTCTAACAAATCAGCACTCCCACTCTTACTAGAGACTGAACGATTACCATGCTTAGCCACAGCTACTCCTGCTGCTGCCACCACAAAGGCAGTAGTAGTTGAGATATTAAAAGTGTTCAGCTTATCTCCACCAGTACCACAGACATCTACTAATATTTTTTGGTTGCTCTTTATTTTAGCAGCCTTCTCTCTCATCACCAAAGCTGCCCCTGTTATCTCCTCAATAGTCTCACCTTTCATTCTCAAGGCTGTAATAAAACTAGCTATCTGAGCTTCAGTAGCTTTTCCACTCATAATAGCTTCCATAGTTTCTCTAGTCTCTTCAATTGATAAATCCTCTCCATTTATCACCTGATTAATCACTCTTCTCATCTCTGCTCATCCTCCTATTTAGTTAATGCAAAGTTAATAGTTTACAGTCAAATTCAAAAGATAAAAAAATATTTCAGCAACGAATCTTGCTAATCAACCCGAATCTAAACCTAAAATAAGATTAATAAAATTTTTTATTCTTGTGATTCGTATTAATTTGTTGCTAATTCTTTTGATTTTCATTAATTAATATTACTAAATCTCAATTTTAAGAAAGTTACTGACAATCTCCTTACCTGTCTTGCTCATTATCGATTCAGGATGGAACTGTAGCCCATATAAGTCCTTCTCTTGATCCTCAATTGCCATGATTATTCCATCTTCAGTCTCAGCAGTAATTTCAAAATTATTACTTAAGGTATCTCGGTCAATAATTAAAGAATGATAACGAGTTGCTTCAAAATCACCTATTCCTGCTAAAATACCTTTATCTTTATTAATTATTTTAGATACCTTCCCATGGATTAGTTCTGGTGCTTTGATTATCTTAGCTCCAAAGGCTGCTCCCATAGTCTGGTGACCTAAGCAGATTCCTAAAATTGGTATCTCCCCTGCTAACTCTTTGACTAAATCCAAAGATATCCCTGCATCCTCTGGTCTACCTGGTCCTGGCGAGATAATTATCCTCTTAGGTGCTAACTCTCTAATCCTATCTACAGTAATCTTGTCATTTCTTATAACCTCAATCTCATGTTCCATCTCTCCAATCAACTGTACCAAATTATAAGTAAAGGAATCATAATTATCGATTACTAAAATCATTAATAGGCACCTCCTTCAGCTAACCTTACCGCTTCCAATAATGCCTGTGCTTTATTTAGGGTTTCTTGATATTCAAACTCTGGATCCGAATCTGCGACAATACCAGCCCCTGCCTGAACATATGCCTTCTTATCTTTAATAACCATAGTTCTAATCGTAATACAACTATCTAAATTTCCAGAATAACCAAAGTAGCCAATACTTCCTCCATAAGGACCTCTGCGAGTACTCTCTAGCTCATCAATAATCTCCATTGCTCTAATCTTAGGAGCACCGGATAAGGTTCCTGCGGGAAAACAAGACTGTAAACCAGAATAGATATCCTCATTATTTTTTAACTTACCTTGAACATCAGAGACGATATGCATTACATGGGAATAATATTCAATCTCCATCAGCCTACTAACCTCTACACTACCATACTCACTGACCTTTCCAATATCATTACGCCCTAAATCTACTAGCATAATGTGTTCTGCTAACTCCTTCTCATCACCTAATAAATCGCAAGCTAGCTCTTTATCTTCTTGACTATCCTTTCCTCTCTTTCTAGTTCCAGCAATCGGTCTATTCTCAATAACTCCATCCTCTACCCTTACTAGAAGCTCTGGTGAAGAACCAACAATCTCAAAATCTACAAAATCTAGATAATACATATAAGGGGAAGGATTGACCCTTCTTAGCTGACGATAAATATCAAAAGACCCTGCAGTTATAGGAACTTCCAAACGTTGAGAGAGAACTACTTGAAAGATATCCCCTTCTCTAATATAATCTTTAGCCTTATCTACATTCTCCATAAAATCTTCTTTACTAATATTAGACTTAAAGTCTAACTCCTTTGATTTAACTTCTGATTTTCTCTCTTCTTTAAGAGGACTAGCTAACTTGCTAATTATCTCATCGATCTTCTCTTTAGCTAGTTCATAGTCATTTTCAAGCTCATCACTTACTTTAACATTAGTAACTACTTTGATACTGTGATGTAAATGATCAAAGATTACTAAAGTATCACTTAAGATAAAGTTCATCTCTGGTAGAGCTAAGTCATCTTTATTATTTTGGGGTATATTCTCAAAATATTTAACAACATCATAACCTAAATACCCAACAGCACCACCATAAAATAGTGGCAAGCCTTCAACCTCTACCGATTGATACCCAGATAAAATATCCTTTAAATCCTGTAATGGATTCTCTGTATCTCTACTCTTTAATATCTTGCCAGAGCTATCCTTCACTACTAATTGACCATCCTTAGAGCCGACTATTGCATGATAATCAATCCCAATAAAGGAATAGCGCCCTATCTTCTGTCCCTGTTCTACACTTTCTAGTAGATAAGAGTAACCCTCACCCTTCAATTTCTTAAAAACAGATACTGGAGTCTCCATATCGGCAACTATCTCTTTATAGACTGGGATTATATTTCCTTCTTTGCTCATCTCTACAAACTCTTCTCGTCTCGGTTGATACATCTAATTTCCTCCTTTTTACTTAATATGAACTTTTTTGAAGCACAAATGAAATCCGATTTTAAATACTTCTGATGAACTTTCTCATTTATTATTCTTAAATTCATCCATTTCCATAGTAATAAACTGTGCAATCATTTCGCGATATAGCTTTTCAATCATATCTGGATTAGCTCCATATTGGTCGGCAAGAGTTCTAACCCTATCAATAACAGCTTCCAATCTTTTAGGTGCCCTTACTTCATTAGTATTCTGTTTAAATTTTGAAGCTTGTGCAACATAAGCCCCCCGTTCACCAATTAACTTAATAATCTGGCAATCAATTCTATCAATATTTTCTCTTACCTCTTTTAAACTATTACACTCCATAGTTAAAACCTTCTTTCTATTGATAGATTAAATGAATTCTAAAACTAGTGAACCTTAAGTTCAAAAAATCATAAATAAAAAAGGCCACCAGACTAAAGTCTGATGACCTTGGAATATGTATAATAATACCTGTAATTAGATACAGATATACTTACCCCTTGGCTAATCTCACACTCTACTCATCTCAACTCTACTCTTCTCAGCTAATCATATTCAGTTTTAAATTCAGTTTCTCTCATCTCATCTATTATCTAATCTTTACTAATCTTTTACTTGTAGATTATCAACTTTTTTATTCTGATTCTACACTACCATGTTTTGTCATCATCTCAGCTTTTCCTCTAATCTTAATTGCAGATGTATGTTCTGTAAATTGAGCAACCATTACTTCACCAGCATCCAATTTCTCTGTATGATGAAATTTGGTCTGTTGCCCACGAGTTAAACCTATAATAGTAACTCCATCCTCTAAGGCTTTAATTACTATATATTCTTCACTTTTTGGTATATTCATTATTGCCTCCTTAATGAAAACACTTAGTTAATATTATGATATACAAATTTAGTAGATGTGTCAATAGTATATTAATAATTTACCAACTGATAAATTTAAATTATTAGTAGTCTTCTCCTCTATCTAGCCATAAAATAAGTATAACTCCCAAAACAAATCCTATAACCTCTAAAAGACCAATCGGATCTGGAATAACACTTCTCATCGATCCCAAAATCAACCCTGTTAAAAATGCCATCAATAACGAATTATAATGTTCCAATAAGTAAGATAATACCCAAGAAAAACTCAACAACCCTACTACTACTCCAAAGCCAAAAGAGATTATTATAGGCAAATCAAGAGTAGTAATTGCCTGTAAAACCCCTTGATATAATCCCAACATAATAAGAATTGTTCCACCACTAACTCCTGGCAGTATCATAGCTACACTACCAATAGCTCCTCCAAAAAAGAATTTAAATAAAGATATTCCCTCAACAGAAATTTTAGTATCAATATCTACTGAATAAAAATAGGCTATAAATAATCCTAACAGAACCAATCCAACTGTTTTGACATTAAAACTCTCTATCTGTCTTGCAGTTACCTTACTTGAGGCAAAGATTAACCCAAGTAAAAAAGCAATTAAAAATCCTCGATAACTACTCTCTAATAAACCAGTAATCACTTTTGAACCAAGTAAAACTCCTAATAGAGCACCTGCCCCAACTGGAACCAACACTCTTAAATTTATTCTTTTAATCCCATTAATTAGTCTCTCATATATCCCTGAAACTAAAGCAATAGTTCCACCACTAATACCTGGCAAAGTATTAGAAATACCAATTGGAATCCCTTTGATTAATAATTCTAAAAAATCATTCATAAGACCACCTCAATTTTATAATTACTCTATATTTTATTTTATATGTAATCTAGCTAAGCAATTCCAAAATTTGCATTATATCTTTAGTAATATAATAATATTAAAACAGTGTGAGTTATGAATATGAGCAAAATCAAAAAAAACAACTCATACCCACACAGATACTCACACTGCCCTAATAACTTCCAAACTCACCTTTATACTTCTTAAGTAGAAACTTCAATAAACTTTTTTCAGCTTTATATTCATTTATAGGTTTAGCAGGTGAACCAATTACAGTAACTCCATTACCTACAACTCTACCATAAGGAACAGTAGCTCCAGAACCAACAGTTGCACCATCACAGACTGTAGCCGTATGAACAACAGCATTAGAGCCAATCATAACTTTAGAACCGATCTTTCCTCCTACAATAGCACCACTACCAATAAAGGTTCCTGAATCTATAACAGTATAAATAACTTGCCTATCTGCATCAGATTCTATTTCTGCTTTTTTACGACCTACATTAAAGATACGAGACATAGGCCCTATTCTCACACCATCTTTAATCTGAACATTACTCTCAATATTAGCAGCAGTACCAATTGAAACACTATCTCCAATAGATACATTGGCCCTAATTGTCACATTCTCTTCAATGGTAACATTGTCACCAATACTAACATTATTACCTATGATAGCCCCTGTACCAATATGACAATTATCTCCAATAACTGTATGGCCTCTAACAACTACACCACTACCTATAAAGGTTCCTTCTCCAACCCTAACATCTTCTTGCAAGATAGCATTTCCTACAATCCTACTCATAGAACCTACTTCTACACCATCATAAAGTTCTGACAATGAACTAACACTAGCAGTGGGAGCTAGAGTAATATCTCTGACCAGCTTATCTTTAATTGGATTATTATACTCTAATACTGGAGTGATTGCAATCACTGGATCAAGGCTACTCTCTCTAATCAGCTTTAAGACCTCTTCCTTCTGCCCTTTAGGCACAATCGTAGCAAACTCCAATTTACGACCATCACTCTGCTTAACTACCTTAATCGAATAATCTAATTTATGATAATTAAATATATGCCTTAGCCTATAACTTACTGTCCCTCTGACTGTAGCAATAATCTGATAATAATCCATCTTCCCACTCCCTTTACTAATTAACAATGTACAATTGACAATATACAATTAAATTTAGGTTAAACAACTAAATGATTATTCTTCTATATAATTTGAACTAATGTTTTTCTTTAAAGAATCGAAAGGTCTTTTTTGCAACGAATTATTTAGAATTTTCTTTGTTTTAAATTCGCTATATTCGTTGCTAAATAAGTTGAATTATTGATTTTTAATTAATGAAATTATTTAATTCAATCTATATAATTGTCAATTGTACATTGTATACTGTTAATTATTAAGATACTTCTCTTTCTTCCTCTTCCTGCTCATTTCTCTTTTGATGGGCAATTCTAGCTGATGCTGCTGAAGCGATTCCTGCTACTAAATCATCCAAGAAAGTATTAACATTATCTTTACTTGTATCTAATCTTTCCATCACTCCAAACTTGTTCTTATCTAAATATCCAAAGCTAGTAAAACCGATGGTTCCATAGATATTAGCAATAGCTAAAGCTAAGCTCTCATCAACTCCATATAAGGGCTCATCCCTTTTAATAATACTAGCAAGAGGCTCCTCTACTTTCCCCTCTTCTGTTAATTTATCTAAAGCTATTCCTGTCAATAAGGTATATTGTACCTCTCTTTTTTCTAAAACACTATGCACAGACTCTAAGCATTCTTCTATGTTCAAGTTATCACTATAAGGCTTTTGTAGGGCATAAACAATCTCTGCAATCTCTTGTATTTGAACTCCTCTTTCTTCTAATTTTTCAATAATTATCTCCTTCATCTAATCTCCCCCTCTTTAATTTATACATATATTATATGATGTTAGATTTAAACTAGTTACACTTTTTTGGATTTAGCCCATATATTGTTAGGTTGACGATCATATTCATTCAATTACTAGTGATAGAATACTTTACTTCTAACTGCCCTAAATCCTTCTCTAAATTATGATTCATTCTAACCTTATAATTAGAAGACAATTTAACAATTATCCTCTTATCATTAATAAGTAGATGCAAATAAACTGTACTATCACCTTTATATCTTGAAAATATCTCCTTTAATTTATCTAATATCTCTTCACCTAGCACTTCTAATTGGACATGGAGAACCTCTTCATCAGAAATATTTTGCTTCTGCTCAAAATCACCGGATAAATCACCTAATCTGCTAGCAATGACCTTACCTTCATCATTCAACTTACCTTCAACTAAAATAACCTCATCTTCTAAGAGAAACTCTTGATACTTTTCATATATATTTGGAAAAACAATTACTTCAACCTCTCCAAACTCATCTTCCAAGGTTACAAAAGACATCTTCTTATGATTCTTAGTTAATATTTCGCGATTAGCAGTGATTAATCCTCCTAAGATAACCTTTTCTTTAAATTTTCCAGATCTTCTACTATCTAATGTTCTCTTAGCTTTAATCTTTGGTAGGTAATCTTTAATAGGATGTCCCGTTAGATAAAATCCTAACATCTCCTTTTCTAGGGCTAATAGCCTTCTTGAATCAAACTCCTCTATTTCAGGCACCTTTATTCCATCATCCATAAATTCATCCTCATTAAAAATATCAAAAAAGCTGGTCTGCCCATTACTTTTTTGTTTCTGTACCTGCTGAGCTTGGGTAAAGACCTTTTCTAATATCTCTAATGACTGAGAGCGATATAAATCTAAAGAATCAAAGGCACCTGCTTTAATTAAGCTCTCTATAACTCGATGGTTAACCTTAGATAGATCAACTCGTTCGCAAAAATCCTTTAAGTCTTTGAATTTTTCCTCTGCTCTTGCTTCAATAATTGCCTCAATCGCCTTTGAACCTACATTTTTAATCCCTGCTAATCCAAAGCGAATCTTGCCTTTCTCTACACTAAACTCTACTCCACTATAATTCACATTTGGAGGTAGTATCTCAATCTCCATCTTATTTAGCTCTGCTATATACTCAGATACTTTATCACTATTACCAATTACACTACTCATTAATGCAGCCATAAACTCTACTGGATAATGGGCCTTAAAATAAGCTGTCTGATATGAGATATACGCATAGGCTGTACTATGAGCCTTATTAAAACCATAACCACTAAAATATTCAATCAGCTCAAATAGATCTTCAGCTAGCTGTTGACTATATCCTCGATTGATAGCTCCATCTACTGTCTCATTACCATTGATAAATATCTCATAATGCTTTTTCATCTCTTCATGCTTTTTTTTGCCCATAACTCTTCTCAATAAATCTGCTTCTCCTAGAGAATATCCTGCAATCTTTTGGGCAATCTGCATTACCTGCTCTTGATATAAAATAACACCATAGGTTGGCTCTAATATCTCCTTTAAATCATCATGGGGATATTCAATCTCCTGCTTGCCATGGCGCCTAGCAATATAATCATCTACCATCCCACTTCCCAAAGGTCCTGGTCGATATAATGCCAGTAAAGCGATGATATCTTCAATCTCTTCAGGTTTCAGCTTAGAGATTAGTCTTCTCATCCCATCACTTTCTAGCTGAAATACTCCTAAGCTATCACCAGTACTTAACATCTCAAATACTCTCTTATCATCAAAAGGAATCTCAGATAACCTCAGCTCTATGTCCTGTGTCTTCTTAATCAAATCTAAAGTCTTATTAATTACCGTTAATGTTCTTAAGCCTAAAAAGTCCATCTTCAATAAACCCAAAGATTCTAAATCTCCCATGGGATATTGGGTAGTCACCTCGCCCTTACTCTGATAAAGAGGAGTATAATTAGTAATATCATCTTTAGTAATAATTACCCCTGCTGCATGGGTAGAAGCATGGCGGGTTAATCCCTCAATTTTTCTAGAATAATCTATAATCTTTTTAACTTGATAGTCCTTATGATATAAATTCTTCAGCTCTTCTGATTCATTTAATGCTTTATCAAGTGTGATTCCTAAAGAGTTAGGAATAGCTTTGGCTACCTTATCCCCTTTATCATAAGATATTCCCAAGGCTCTAGTCACATCTCTTATTGCTCCTTTGGCTGCCATCGTTCCAAAAGTGATAATCTGAGCTACTCGATCTTGTCCATATTTTTTGACTACATAATCTATTACCTCATCACGCCGCTCATAACAGAAATCAATATCAATCTTTTATACCCCCAATTTCTTGGTATTTAAAAGGGAATAGACCATATCTTTACCCTCAGCTATAACTTGTTAGGGTATCCCCCACTTCGAAATATTATTAAATATTCCTACTCTCCTATGAGATGGTCGTTGAAGTTTCTCCTATTCGGAGCTTACCTGCTGATTGTCCAATCTCTGTGATTTTTAAACCTTAACGCTTAAGCATATTTCATCTTTACGTGGTGGTTCACAAAGCTCTAAGGGGTTCCCAGCAATTCAAGGGACTTATCATTAACTATTTCTAATTAATTCGACAACACTGACTGCATAACTCTTTATATTTTTTATATTTTCTATCAAGATATAAATTAGCATTATGATAAATTAAATCAAGAAAATTTTTAACTTGTTTATTTCCACCTAATTCTAAAGTCATAACTATATCAGTTTTTCTTCTCTTATAATAACGATTGATATTAGCAATCTCATTAAGTTCTATGAATTCTTTTATATAATTAAGTATAGGAATGGTTCCGACAATTTTTACTCTATATTCTCTAGTATCTGTATTACAATAATTATCATAATCATAGATAGAACCATCACCATCGAAATATCCTCTAATGAAATGCGATACAAATTTTTCTTTTACTTTAGGTGGAGATAATTTAAAGGTTTTATGTTCTAACACACCATGTTTTTTTAAAGAATCAAAAATTTCCTCTCCAAAAATTTGAATACGACAATATTTTCCACCACCAAATTCATTTTCTTGTTGTTCATATTCATTAATTGGATAAGTCGCATTAATGCTATTTTTGAACTTTTTAAGATGATTCTTATCTTTTACGGATAATGCTAAACCAAAAGATTTATTATCACCATTTTTATGTCCTTCTTTATTCTTTCTTATATAACCATCTGCATAAATAAAACCCAACCAATAAGCTTTTTCTTGATTATTTATTTCTTTAAAATACCTCTTATCATAATGATATTTTCTACTATTTATTTTATTGCTCCTACGTTTGACATTAAGTTTATTCAATAAATAATAAATTTTACCAGGGGTAACATTATATTCTTTAGCAATAAAAAGACCACTTTTGCCTTCTAAATACATATCAATTATCTTTTTATAATCTTTTTCTCTAATTTCATTTGATGTTACCATTGACAAATCTCCTTTAAGAAAGTTATGCAATCAATTTATCTGGCATCGAGACACGAGCGGGATTTAAAAATCTTTCAAATAATAGATTATACTCTAATGGATCAATCTCTGTAATATCAAGTAGATAAGAAACTATACTTGAGGCAGCACTCCCTCTCCCTGGACCTACAATAATCTCATTATCCTTGGCATACTTAATAAAATCTCTAACAATTAAAAAATATGCGGGATACCCCATCTGATTAATTATACCTAATTCATACTCTAATCTCTCTTCAATCTCTGGGGTAAGCTCTTGATACTTGTCCTTTAATCCTTCATAAGCTAACTTCCGCAGATAGGACTCTAAAGACTCATCATCTGGCACCTGATAATCTGGTAATAAAATCTGATTAAAATCTAACTCTACATTACACCTCTGAGCAATTTCAACTGTATTTGAAATAGCTGTGGGATTATCTTTAAAGATCTCTTTCATCTCTTGGCTAGATTTAAAGTAAAACTGGTCATTGGGAAACTTCATCCTATTCTTATCATCAACATCCTTACCAGTCTGAATACATAAGAGCAGATCGTGTGCCTTATTATCATCCTGATTGAGATAATGGACATCATTGGTGGCTACCAAAGGAATCTCTAACTCTTGGCTTAACTTCACCAAACCCTTATTAGCTAGATGTTGATCAGCAAGACCATGATCTTGTAGCTCTAAAAAGAAGTTTCCCTCTCCAAAGATTCGTTGGTATTGCAATGCTACTTCTTTAGCTCTTTCCTGCTGATTATTCCTTACTAAAGTAGCTAGTTCTCCTGCCAGACAGCTACTTAAACAGATAATCCCTTCACTATAGTCACGCAAGAGGTTCTTATCAACTCTAGGCTTGTAATAAAAACCCTGTGTAAAGGATAAAGAAACTAACTTCAGTAGGTTTTGATAACCTTGATTATTTTCAGCTAATAAGACTAGATGAGCTAGCTTTCTATTATTGACATCCTTCTTAAGATGGTTATCAGCAACATAAACCTCACAACCAATAATCGGCTTAATCCCCTCTTTTTTTGCCTGCCGATAAAAATCTACTGCCCCATACATTACTCCATGATCGGTCATAGCAACAGCAGGCATATTGTACTGTTTTGCCTTCCTCATTAAATCCTTGATTCTAACAGCACCATCTAATAAACTATACTCCGTATGCAAATGTAGATGAACAAATTCTTCCATAGATTACACCTCCCTGAATCTTAAATATAATTTCTATTTATTAATTAACAATTGACTATATAGAAGGATAGTGCGACAGTTTCAGCCTCCCTCTAACTCCCCCCTGATAAGGGGGAGAATAAAAATATGTCTTTAAGTCCTCCCCTTATCAGGGGGAGGATTAGGTGGGGGTTGCTTTTAGAAAGTGTCGTAATATCCCCATTGTCCCCTACTTCCAACATTAAAATATAAATCTATATAATCTTAGTCTAAATAATAAACCAACCCAATATTTTAATAAAACCATGCAAATTTATTAAAATCTAATACTTTATTATTTCCCGATTGACCTCTTTTTATCCTCCTTATTAAGAGATAAGGTATAATTAATTTATACCTAAAATAAATATATTGTACGGTCTAAACATATAGATCTCCAAGTCTAAAATGTAATTTAATGGGTATATAGCGACAGCTTTAGGAATCAGGAGTCAGAAACCAGTTATCAGTAAAACAAACCGATTCCAAATTCCCGATTCCTGACACCAAAGTGTCGCACTTCCTCTATATAACCATACATTTAAATTTAAATGATTACAATGTTAATATCGGTAATTTTAAGACATATAAACTTTTAAACATCAACTAAATTACTGTGGGTGATAAAATGGAAAGGTTAATCTTAGTCTTTTTTGTATCTTTGGGAGTTGTATTGGGTGGTTCTATATTAGGGAGTATAGGAGCTACCTTGGCAAAACAATCACCTCTCAAAGTAATGGCACAATTATCCCAGGAAATCAAGCTTTGGGCTGTAGTTACAGCAATGGGTGGAAGCTTCTCTTATTTACGAATGATTGAAGGTGGAGTCTTTGAAGGAAAGGTGATTGTGATATTTAAGCAATTTATCATTCTAACTGTCGCCTTTCTAGGAGCACAATTAGGTATTTGGATCATCTCAGTTTTAACTGGAGGAAATTAAATTGAGCTTTAATTTCTTAACCTTGACTAAAGATGATATTCTCCGTCTATTTGCAGTCTTTACTTTAGGAATGATAATAGGTGTAACACTACTAAATTTAGTAGTAGCTCCTCAATTAGACCAACTGATCTTCCAAAGAGAAGAACTATTATCAAAGATAGAAAGCCAACAGACTACCCTAGATAAACTAGAAGAGAGCTTAGCAGAAGAACGGAAGAAGGTAATTCAAGATTTAACTATAGAGATAGAAAACAAGATGGATAAACATGTTAAACAGGAACTAAAAAAAGATATCTTTGAAATATTAAAGAGCTTAATCGGTAGAGATATATCAAAGGTAGATGGTAAATTATTAGCTCAAACTCTTGATGGTAGAATAATTATAGTAGAAAAGAAGAGTTATAAACTAGATTTTCTATGGATTGTAATTCAGCCTGATACAACTATATCCTTTAAGATAATTGAACAGAAATAGGGAGCATGATTTCCCATGCTCCCTACAAATATATTATCCTACAAACTTAGCAATTCTCTTAATTGCCTCATTAATTTCAGCTTCACTAGTGGCATAAGATAATCTAATATACCCTGCCATCCCAAAGGCTGAACCTGGTACTGTAGCTACTCCAACCTCTTCTAGTAATAGTTCTACTAATTGATAATCATCTCTAATCTCTTCACCTAATAACTCTTTAACATTTACAAAGATATAGAATGAACCCTCTGGCTTAGCAACTTTTAAACCTTTAATATTATTTATTCCAGCAGTAATAATATCTCTTCTTACTTTAAAGGCCTCTACCATCTTATTAGTAGGCTCTTGAGTTCCAGCAATAGCAGCTAAACTAGCCTTTTGAGCAATTGAGTTGGCATTAGAAGTACTATGGCTTTGTAACCTACCCATAGCTTTAATCACATTTTTAGGTCCAATAGCATAACCTATTCTCCAGCCAGTCATTGCATAAGCCTTAGAAACACCATCAATAATAATAGTTCTCTTCTTGACCTCTTCACCTAAAGAAGCAATACTGACTACCTCTTTATTATAACTAACCTTACGATAGATCTCATCAGAGATTATAAAAATATCATTTTCCACAGCTATTTGAGCAATCTCTGCTAACTCTTCTTTAGTATAAACAGCCCCTGTAGGATTAGATGGACTATTGATAATTAATAATTTAGTCTTATCAGTAATAGCAGACTTAAATCCTTGAGCAGTCATCTTAAATCTATTATCCTCAGAAGTCTCTACTACTACAGTCTTTCCTCCAGCAAATTTAATCTGCTCAGGATAACTAACCCAAAAAGGTGCAGGTAATATAACCTCATCCCCCTCATCTACCAATGCTTGTATAGCATTAAATAATGAACTTTTTGCTCCACTAGAGACAATTACTTGCTCACTAGTATACTCAAGTCCCCTCTCTGCTTTACAACTACTACAGATTGCCTCCCTTAACTCTTGAATACCTACAGTAGCAGTATATGTAGTAAAACCTTCTTCAATAGCTTTAATAGCAGCCTCTTTCACATGTGCAGGAGTTTCAAAGTCAGGTTCCCCTGCTCCTAAACTGATAATCTCTCTTCCTTCTTCCTTTAAAGACTTTGCCTTAGCAGTGATTGCTAATGTAGGAGAGTTTGCAATTCCCTTGACACGTTCTGATAATTTCATTTGATTTATTCCTCCTCAATACTTGACTACTATATTCCTTATGTAAGAATATTATTTTAATGAAAAATAGTGTGAGTGTCTGTGTGAGTGTGAGTCTTATAGGACAAACCTATCTCACACAGACACTCACAACTCACACTATATATAACTTATTACTTCTTAGACTTAATACGTCTTTTCTTATCTAAAATCTTCTTTCTTAATCTAATATTAATTGGAGTAACTTCAACAAGCTCTGCACTTGTAATATACTCTAAAGCTTCTTCTAAAGTAAATTTAGTAGCTGGTGTTAGCATAATTGCATCATCAGAACCAGAAGATCTCATATTATCTAGCTTCTTCTCTTTACAGATATTCACATCTAAATCTTGTTCTCTAGAGTTGGAACCAACGATCATTCCTGCATAAATCTTAGTTCCTGGGTCTACAAAGATGGTACCACGATCTTGAGCATTAAAGATTCCATAACGAGTTGCTTCTCCTGATCTATCAGCTACTATCGAACCATTTCTACGAGTACTCATATCTCCACGATAATTATCATAATGGGAGAAGGTACTATTTAAAATCCCTTCACCTTTGGTCTTAGTCAAAAATTCAGACCTAAAACCGATTAATCCACGAGCAGGAATTTCAAAAGTCAACCTAATTCTAGTTTGACTTAGATGAGTCATATTCTTCATTTCACCTTTACGCTTTCCTAACTCTTCAATGATAGTACCCATAAACTCTTCTGGCACATCAATAGTAACCTCTTCAATTGGCTCCATCTTCTGTCCATCTATCTCTTTAATGATAGCTTCTGGCTTAGATACTTGCAATTCATAGCCTTCTCGTCGCATAGTCTCAATTAAAATAGATAAGTGTAGCTCACCTCTACCTGAAACTTTGAAGGTATCAGGAGTTATCTCTTCAACTCTTAAGGCAACATTCTTCTCTAACTCTTTGAATAATCTATCTTTTAATTGGCGAGAAGTAACATAATCCCCCTCTTGTCCAGATAAAGGACTATCATTAGTTGTAAAGGTCATAGTTACTGTTGGCTCTTCGATAGTAATAAAAGGTAGGGCTTCTGGATTTTCAGCATCGGCAATCGTCTCACCGATATTGATATCTTCAGTTCCTGCAAGAGCAATAATATCACCCATCTTAGCACTTTCAACCTCTTCTTTACCTAATCCTTGATAAGTAAAGATTTTAGTGATATTCTTATACTCTATACTCTCATCCTGCTTACAGATAGCTACCTTCTCACCTTTTTTAACCTCTCCTCGGTTGACCTTACCTATAGCCATTCTTCCTACATAGTCATTGTACTCAATAGTAGTAACTATCATTTGGAAGGGTGCCTCTATCTCACCTTGAGGAGCTGGAATGTGTTCAATAACAGATTTAAATAGTGGTTCTAAGTTATCACTATCATCAGCTAAATCTGTCGTAGCAAATCCCTCTAAAGCAGAAGCATAAACTACTGGAAATTCAATCTGCTCTTCGCTGGCACCTAATTCAATAAATAAATCTAAGACCATATCCTCTACAACCTGTGGTCGAGAATCTGGACGATCAACCTTATTGATTACCACAATTGGTGTTAAATCTAATTCTAACGCCTTAGTCAATACGAACTTAGTCTGAGGCATTGGTCCTTCAAAAGCATCAACAATCAATAATACTCCATCAACCATCTTTAAGATACGCTCTACTTCTCCTCCAAAGTCAGCATGACCTGGAGTATCAACAATGTTAATCTTAGTATCTTTATACTTGATAGCTGTATTTTTAGCAAGAATAGTAATTCCTCGCTCTTTCTCTAAATCATTACTATCCATTACTCTCTCTTCAACTTCCTGTTTAGCATGGAAGATACCACTTTGCTTTAACATTCCATCTACTAAAGTAGTCTTACCATGGTCAACGTGAGCAATAATTGCTATATTTCTAATATCATCTCTTATTTTCATCTTTTCCTCCTTGGGTATAAAAGCAGATTACACTAATCTATTTTTCCTTAAATTGTAATTTTCATTAAAGAAATTATACTATGCTTAGATTATAATATCTGACGATAATTGTCAATAAGAATTGGAGTTAAAAGAAATTATTCTTAAATAAATTGGCTCAGCTCCAAAATTTTACTGATAATTATAATCATTATGATTTATAAAACAAGCTAACCTTATTAATTTTATGTAGTACATTTTGGGTATATTGTAATAATTTAAATCTATGACAAAAGACAGCCTATTATAGACTGTCTAATATCTATTTGATCAATTATCCTTTTAAGCTTGCTAAAGTCTCTTCTAACTGTACCTTTTTAGCACTATATTCTTCCTTCTTTCTTCTCTCTTCTTCTACCAGATGGTCTGGAGCATTATTTACAAATCCTGCATTTGATAATTTACCTGTAGCACGTTTAATCTCAGCTTCCATCTTCTTAATCTCTTGCTCTAAACGAGCAATCTCTTTATCGATATCTACCATACCAGCAAGGGGTAAGATAATTTCAATCTCACTAGTAATTGCAGTCGATGCTTGCTCTGGTCTGTCAGTTACTTCCTTACTAATAGTTAACTCTTCAATATTGGCTAAATTAGCAATATACTCTCTTCCTTCTTCTACTACCGCTAACTTATCCTCAACTTCAGAAGTTAAAATAGCTGTAATCTTTCTACCTGGATTGACCTTCATCTCATTTCTGATATTTCTAATATTTCGGATTACCTCCATTACTAGCTCCATCTTGGACTCAGCTTGATTATTGGTAGCTAAACTATCCGCTTCTGGCCAATGAGAGACCATCAAGCTCTCTTCTTCTTTAGCAGTTACATGTTGCCAAATCTCCTCAGTAATAAAAGGCATAAATGGATGTAATAATCTCAAGATATTATCTAAGGTAAACCAAGTTACATATTGAGCTGTTTGACGGTCAGCTACATTATCTTGTTGATATAATCTAGGTTTAACCAGTTCAATATACCAATCACAGAACTCTCTCCAGACAAAATCATACAACTCTTGAGTTGCTTGACCAAATTGATACTCTTCCAATAATTTAGTTACTTGATTGATCTTCTTATTCAATCTGCTTAGAATCCATTGATCTGCTAAAGTATAATTTAACTTTCCATAATCTATCTCTTCTAAATCAAAATCCTCTAGATTCATCAATACAAAGCGGGAAGCATTCCATAGTTTATTAGCAAAGTTACGGCTTGATTCTACTCGTTCAGGTCGATATCTAATATCATTACCTGGAGTATTTCCTGTAATCAAACTGAATCTTAAAGTATCTGTACCAAATTCTTCAATTACCTCAATTGGATCTACACCATTTCCTAAGGACTTACTCATCTTACGCCCTTCAGAGTCTCTAACAAGTCCATGAATATAAATATCCTTAAATGGTATCTCACCTTTACACTCTAGGGCCATAAAGATCATTCTAGCTACCCAGAAGAAGATGATATCTCTACCAGTTACTAGCACATCAGTTGGATAGAAGTAATCTACATACTCTTTATTTGTAGGCCACCCCAAAGTAGAAAAAGGCCATAGTCCTGAGCTAAACCAAGTATCTAGTACATCTTCATCCTGCTTTAGATTAGTGCTAGCACACTTTGGACATTCTGCTGGCTCTTCTGTTCTTACAATTACTTCATTACAATCTTGGCAATACCAGACTGGTATCTGATGCCCCCACCATAATTGACGAGAGATACACCAATCTCTAATATTCTCCATCCAATTAAAGTATACTTTAGAGAATCTATCTGGAACAAAGTTAATATCACCTTCTTTAACCGCCTCAATAGCAGGCTTAGCTAGCTTCTCCATAGCTACAAACCATTGCTTAGATACTAATGGCTCAATTGTAGTATCACAACGATAACATTGACCAACAGAATGATCATGATCTTCTATCTTTTCGATTAACCCTGCTGATTTTAGATCATCAATCAACTGGCTTCTACATTCATAACGGTCTAACCCTTCATATTTTCCTGCTGCCTTGGTCATCACTGCATCATCACTAATTACCTTAATAATCTCTAAGTCATGACGTTCACCAATTTCAAAGTCATTAGGGTCATGGGCAGGAGTTACCTTAACTAGACCTGTACCAAATTCAGAGTCTACATAATCATCAGCTACTATCTCAATCTCCCGATTAACAACTGGTACTATAACCTGCTTACCGATTATATCTTGATAACGTTCATCATTAGGATTTACAGCTACCCCTGTATCTCCAAGCAATGTCTCTGGACGGGTAGTAGCTACTACAATATAATCATCACTATCCTTAAGGTTATATCTGATATGATATAATTTACCTGGCTTGTCCTCATGCTCTACCTCTATATCCGATAAGGTAGTCTTACACTCTGGACACCAGTTAACTATATAGTCACCTTGATAGATTAAACCTTTTTCATATAATTGCACAAAGGCTTCCTTAACTGCTTGATTACAACCTTCATCCATAGTGAATCTCTCTCTCTCCCAATCACAAGAGACACCTAATTTTTTAAGCTGTTTAGTAATTCTTCCACCATACTCCTCTTTCCATTGCCAAGCCCTCTCTAAAAATCCATCACGACCAACATCCTCTTTAGTTAGCCCTTCCTCTTCTTGCATCTTCTTAACTACCTTAACCTCAGTAGCGATACTAGCATGGTCGGTTCCTGGTACCCATAAAGCTTCATAGCCTTGCATTCTCTTCCATCTAGTTAAGATATCTTGGAAAGTCATATCTAAAGCATGACCTATATGTAATTGACCAGTTACATTTGGAGGAGGCATCATAATTGTAAAAGGCTCCTTCTCAGCATTCGGTTCTGCATGGAAATAACCTTCTGAGTTCCAATATTCATACCATTTTTCTTCTACTTGACTAGGGTCATAGGTTGTTGATAAATTCTTCTTCTCTTCACTCATAATCTCACTTCCTTTTATATAGTGTAAGTATTGAGTGTAAATGTGAAAAACCTCAACACTAAATAACTCACACAGACACTCACACTAAATTATTTAATAAAAAGACCCCTCCATCCTTAAATTAAGGACGAAAGAGTCTCTATCTTCCGCGGTACCACCTTAGTTCTAACTTAGCACTCACTTCAGGTATATGTAAGAATAAATAATTGTTCTAATGAACCTGATACTAGATAACGGCTAGCTTCCGATTAAACCTACTGAATTTTCAGCTTAACAGCTCCAGAGCTACTTCAGCCAATATCCCTAAAAATACCTTCCAGCCTCAGGGTACTTATCTCTATTAGGGAGGGATCAACCTACTCCTCTCCTTGATTGCTTTTAGTCTATTTTATTGTCACATATTATCATATAATTAATAGTTCTGCTTGTCAACTATTAACTCGTTCTTTCTCTTAATCCATAAACTGACCAATAAATTGAATTACCTTATCCTTTCCTTCTCCAGTTTCTGTAGAAAAGAAGGTAAAAGGTGCAAGATCGGTAATACGCAAAGTATCCTTAATTAACTTCTCTTGCTTTTTTCTTTGGCTCTTCTTAAGCTTATCTACCTTAGTAGCAACTATCATCGCAGGCATATTCATTTCAATTATCCAATCCAACATCTGCACATCATCTTGAGTTGGTTTATGGCGAGCATCTATTACTAATATCAAAGCCTCTAAGTTACTACGATTGATTAGGTAATTCTCAATCATTCTACCCCATTCCTCTTTCTCCTCTTTGGATACTCGAGCAAATCCATAGCCTGGTAAATCTACAAAATAGAAATAATTATCTATTTGATAGAAGTTAATTGTTTGGGTTTTTCCAGGCTTAGAGCTGGTAAAGGCCATCTTCTTTCTGTTGACCACTTTATTAATCAAAGATGATTTACCTACATTAGAACGACCTGCTAAAGCAATCTCAGGCAGATGATGAAAGGGATAATCTTTAGGATAAACTGCACTAAGAATATACTCTGGATTATTAATCTTCATTTTCATCGCCCTCCACTATCGCTTCTGCAAGCACTTGCTCCATCTCTTCAACTAAAACAAATTCTAAATCACGCTTGATATTATCAGGAACTTCTTCTAAGTCCTTTTCATTCTTCTTACATAAGATTATCTTCTTGATTCCTGCTCGATGAGCAGCCAAGACCTTGCTCTTGATTCCTCCAACTGGCAAGACTCTACCTCTTAGGGTTACCTCTCCTGTCATTGCTACCTCTCCGTCAACTTCTCTATTTGATAGAGCTGAAATGAGCGCAGTAGCTAAAGTGATTCCTGCTGATGGTCCATCCTTGGGAATAGCTCCCTCAGGAACATGAACATGGATATCATATTTTTTATAGAACTCTTCTGGGAAATCATACGCTTTAGATTTAGTTCTTGCATAACTTAAAGCTATGCGGGCAGACTCCTTCATTACATCTCCTAATTTACCTGTCAAGATCAATTTTCCATCACCTGGAATAATCGATACCTCAATATCAAGTATATCTCCACCTAATTGGGTCCAAGCCAATCCAGTTACTACACCAACTCTATTTTCACCTTCAGCTTTACCATAATCATATTTAGAGATTCCTAAATATTTATCTAGGTTTCTGATATCAATTCTAGTAGCTGTATCTTTTCCTTCTACAACCTCTTTAGCTACTTTTCGGCAGATTTTTCCTAGAGTTCTTTCTAAATTCCTTACTCCAGCTTCCCTAGTATAATTTCTAATGACCTTTTTAAGAGCATTTTCCGATAAATTAAAGTTATCTTCTACCAGTCCATGATCTTTAATCTGCCCTGGCAATAGATGGCGCCCAGCAATCTCTATCTTCTCTCCCTCAGTATAGCCTGGAAGATTGATAACTTCCATTCTATCTAATAATGGCCTAGGAATTGTACTAATAGTATTGGCTGTTGTAATAAACATAACATCAGATAAATCAAAACTTAACTCTAAGTAATGATCAGTAAAGTCATTATTCTGTTCAGGGTCCAAGACTTCTAATAAAGCGGCTGCAGGGTCTCCTCTAAAATCACTAGTAATCTTATCAATCTCATCTAATAAGAAGACTGGATTCATCGTTCCTGCATCACGCATAGCATTTATTATTCGTCCTGGCCTAGCACCTATGTAAGTTCTACGATGTCCTCTAATCTCAGCCTCATCCCTAACCCCTCCTAAAGACAGCCTAACAAATTCTCTGTTGATAGAATTTGCAATAGATTTCCCTAATGAAGTCTTTCCAACTCCAGGCGGACCTACCAAGCATAAGATTGGACTTTTAAGCTTCTCACTTAATTTTCTAACTGCTAGATACTCTAAAATCCTCTCTTTAACATCATCTAACCCATAGTGATTTTCATTTAATTGATCTTCTACCTCTTTAATTACCAATTTGTCCTCACTATAATTATTCCAAGGTAGATCAAATATGCAGTCTAAATAATTTCTAACTACAACACCTTCACTTGAGTTTCTAGGCATCTTTTGAAGCTTATCTAACTCTTCTTTTACCTTCTTCTCAACATCTTCTGGTAATTCTGTTTCCTCCAATTTAGACTTATACTCATTTACCTCTTCAGTAAAGCTATCTTCTTCTCCTAATTCTTTTTTTATTGCCTTCATCTGCTCTTTTAAATAATACTCTTTTTGTCTTTTCTCTACCTGTTTCCTAACTTCATTGTTGATTTTATTCTTTACCTTTAAAATCTCTATCTCTTTTTCTAAAAGTTTATACAGCTTAGTCAACCGTTCTTCATAAGAAATAGTAGCTAAAATCTCTTGTTGCTGTTTAACCTTTAAAGAGATATGTGAAACAATGATATCAATCAATCTGTCAGGCTCTTCTATATTCACTATTGTCATCATAGCTTCTGGTGGTACAACTTTGTTAAGCTTTATGTAATCTTCAAAGCTATTAGTTACCCCTCTCATTAAGGCTTCTATCTCTGTATCTACCTCTTCTTGATGTAAAATTTCTTCAATTTCAACCTCAAAATAAGGGTCTTCTTGGATAAAGTCTGCAATCTTTACCCTTCTTAATCCTTCTACCAAGATTTTAACAGTTCCATCAGGTAACCTCATCAACTGTTTTATCTCTCCAACAGTACCTACATTATAAATATCATCTTTAGTTGGCCCTTCAATAGTCTCATCATGCTGGGCAGATAATAAAATCTCTTTGTCTTCTACCATTGCTTTTTCCAAAGCTTCTAAAGACTGTTCTCTGCCAACCAGCAAAGGAATTATCATGTTTGGGAATATAACTAAACCTCTTAATGCCAATAAGGGCATAGAATTTCTCTTCCTCTTCTCCTTTTTCAACTCTTCAGCCATAACTACACCTCCATTTATAGAATCATCACCTATCATTATTCTATTAATTACAATTAAAGTCCTGCAATTACTTCAAGTTATTAGTATTAATTCTCTTTAATAAGTCAATAATTAATACTTGAAGGTTAACATTTACTAATTATTTCATACTAAAGGAGCAGAGATAAAATCAGATCCTAAATCTATATCAACCTTTTCCTCTTCTAAATCTTCTATTAATATTGACTCTCGCAATGCTTCATCCAAAGTATCTATTTTGATTATATCTATCTTTGAAAACTCTTCCCCATTAAATATCTGTTGCCAATTATCTGATGGAATTAATACTTTTTTAACTCCCGCCCTAATAGCAGCTCTTACTTTGGCAACAACTCCTCCAATAGGACGTACCATACCATTAATTGATATCTTTCCAGTCATAGCAACTTTATTATCTATAGGATATCCTGTCAAGGACGAATAAAGAGCTACTGCCATTGTCACTCCAGCAGAAGGACCATCAACAACAGCATCACTTGTAAAATCAATATGTATAAAATAATCTCTTAAATCAATGTCCATAATCTTGCTCAAAACAGTCACAACATTGTCTGCTGAACCTCTGACCATACTCTTTCTTCTAATCTTCCTATATTGATTGCCCTGCTCTTCTTCCTCAGCTATACCAGTAATGTTCAACCTTCCTTTACCTTCACCTACTTCTTTAACTGAAACCTCTAGTTGGTTTACAGTTCCCATATTAGCACCAATAACAGCTAAGCCATTAACAATCCCCACCTGTGGACTACTAGGAATTTTGTCCATAGGTCTAGGATTATAACGACCATTCATTATTACTCTCTCTATATCGGCAACTTTAATAATAAAACGTTTAGCTGTTCGAGCGATACCAGCAGCAGTTTGAATCATATTAATAGCCTGTCTCCCATTAGAAGCATACTTTCTAATAACATCAATAACTCCATCCTCAACTCCAAAATTTATTTTTGCTATTGCAGTATTTACAATCTTTTCAATATGATTAGGCTCTAAAGGATTAAAATAGACCTCTAAACAGCGAGAACGAATAGCAGGAGGAATATTTTCTGGTCCTCTAGTAGTAGCACCTATTAATCTGAAATCAGCTGGTAATCCATTTTGAAAGATTTCATGAATATGGCGCGGAATATTCTTATCATCTTCATGATAATAAGAGCTCTCTAAAAAGACCTTTCTATCCTCTAACACCTTCAATAATTTGTTCATCTGTATATGATGCAACTCTCCAATTTCATCTATAAATAAGATTCCTCCATGGGCTTTGGTCACAGCACCAGGTTTAGGCTGTGGAATACCAGCTGTACCCATCGCTCCTGCCCCTTGATAAATAGGATCATGAACCGAACCAATCAGAGGATCAGCAATTCCACGTTCATCAAATCTAGCTGTAGTTGCATCCATCTCTACAAACTTGGACTCATTATCAAAAGGAGAACCTTGATTCTTCTTAGCTTCTTCTAATATCAAACGGGCTGCTGCTGTCTTTCCAACTCCAGGAGGCCCATAAATAATTACATGCTGAGGGTTAGGGCCACATAAAGCTGCTCTCAAAGCCTCTAATCCATCTTCCTGCCCAATTACTTCAGAAAAATCGCTAGGTCTAATCTTTTCTGATAAAGGCTCAGTCAAAGATCTTCTTCTCATCTTATACAGCTTTTCCATCTCTTTTTTAGATTCTCTATTTATCGCTACTTTACTATTTCTCTGCTTTTTAAGCATATTCCAAAAATAAATACCAATTACAATAGCAAAAAATAATTGAATTATACTAAAAACATTAATTGCAAGATTCATTAAATCTCCTCCTGTATGACGTTTCAGGCCATCCATAATTATTGAAGTTAATACCATGAAAGAACCTGATTTAATTTATCATAGGTTAGTATAACCTTAGGAAGAGATTTTATCCTTAAACAGAAAAGAAACTGCTTAAATATTTAAGCAGTTTCCTCTTTTGTTTCATCAATTGTAACTAGTTTTGGTTTTTCTCTCTTTTCAATAACATCCTGAGTGATAATACATTTAGAAATATCATTTCTTGATGGTATATCATACATGATGTCTAAGATAGCATTTTCCACTATTGAGCGTAATCCTCTTGCTCCTGTTTCCTGCTTTAATGCTTTTTTAGCAATTGCATTTAAAGCCTCTTCGCTAAATTCTAACTCTACATCATCTAGCTCAAAAAACTTAACATATTGCTTAATTAAAGCATTGCGAGGCTCAGTTAAAATCTGAACAAGAGCACCCTCATCTAATTCTTCTAAAGTAACAACTACTGGAATTCTCCCTACAAACTCTGGAATTAATCCATACTTTAATAAATCTTGCGATTTAATATGCTTTAATATCTCTCCGATATTCTCTTCTTTCTTACTTTGAATATCAGCACCAAAACCAAGTACTTTGGTATTAAGTCTAGATTTTATCAGCTTATCTATTCCTGCAAAAGCACCACCACAGATGAATAAAATATTTGATGTGTCAATTTGAATAAATTCTTGGTGAGGATGCTTTCTCCCACCCTGTGGAGGAACACTTGCTTCTGTTCCTTCTAATATTTTAAGCAGAGCTTGCTGTACCCCTTCTCCAGAAACATCACGAGTAATAGATGGATTTTCTGATTTACGGGCAACTTTATCAATCTCATCGATGTAGATAATTCCTTTTTCTGCTTTTTCAATATCATAATCAGCAGCTTGAATTAATTTCAATAAGATATTCTCTACATCTTCTCCTACATATCCAGCTTCAGTTAAAGATGTAGCATCTGCTATTGCAAAAGGAACATCTAAAATACGGGCTAAAGTTCTAGCTAATAATGTCTTACCAGAACCAGTAGGCCCTACTAAACAGATATTACTCTTCTCTAATTCTACATCATCAACTTTCATACCTGAATTAACTCTTTTATAGTGATTATAAACAGCTACTGCTAAAGTCTTTTTAGCATCTTCCTGTCCAATAACATAATCATCTAAAATCTTCTTTATCTCTTTAGGTTTTGGAACACTTTCTAAATTCAACTCTATTTCTTCATTCAACTCTTCTTCAATAATCTCATTACATAATTCAATACATTCATCACAAATATAGACCCCAGGACCAGCTACAAGCTTTTTAACCTGATCTTGGACTTTACCACAGAAAGAACACTTAAGTTGACCTTTCTCGTCCCCAAATTTAAACATTATATCACCCCTTTACTAGTCTACCCTTCCAACTCGGTTTGGCGAGTGATAACCTCATCAATTAGACCATATTCTTTAGCTTTTTCAGCTGACATAAAGTAGTCTCTATCTACATCTTTTTGAATCTTTTCAATTGGCTGTCCTGTATGGTCAGCTAAAATATTATTGATAATATCTCTTAATTCAAGAATCTCTTTAGCTTGAATTTCTATATCTGTAGCTTGACCTTGAGCACCACCCATTGGTTGGTGAATCATGATTCTAGAATAAGGTAAAGCAAATCTTTTTTTACTAGTTCCACTTGCTAATAATAAAGCTCCAGCACTAGCAGCTAACCCCATACAAATAGTAGAAACATCTGGCTTAATGTACTGAATTGTATCATACATAGCTAAAGCAGCCGTAACAGACCCTCCTGGGCTATTGATATATATGTATATATCCTTATCTGGATCTTCAGCTTCTAAGAATAATAATTGCGCAATCACAGAATTAGCTACTCTATCATCAATTGGACTACCAAGAAAAATAATTCTATCCTTTAATAAACGAGAATAAATATCATAAGAACGTTCTCCTCTATTAGTTTGTTCAACTACCATTGGTACTAAATTCATAATTTCCCCCTCCTTCTTTTAACTATACCCATATTCACAGTTTTTAAACCTATTATTTTAGAGAATTTCATAAAAGAATCTTATTATGACCAATTACTAAATTGAATAAATACATCACAATAGTTAATTCTACTACTTAGGGGAATTACGGCGATTTATAAAATTCTCTGATCTGATTAAAGTCAACAAAAATTAATTATTTTCAACTAAGAAGTCAATTGTTTTTTCCATTTGTAAGCTATCTTTTAATGAAGCTAATTGACCTTGCATCTGTAAGAACATCTTTATTTGATCTTTATCTTGACCTTGACGTTCAGCAATTTCAGCTAATTTTTCATCTAAATCTTCATCACTTACTTCAATTCCTTCATTTTTAGCAATTGTCTCTAAAATCAAATTAGCTTTTGCTCTCTTTTCAGCTTGTTCTTTATAATCTGCTCTAATATCTTCTTCTTTCATTCCAGTCATCTCTAAGTATTGATCAAATTCAAATCCTTGTTGCATAATTTGATATCTGAAACCTTCTAGCATATTATCAATTTCATTTTCAACTAAAGTTTCTGGTAAATTAATTTCTGTATTAGCTGCTATAGCATCTGTCTCTTATACACATCT
>NZ_JBSQYM010000036.1:0-20821 GCF_055140805.1 Orenia sp. | reverse complement strand
AAACTTCACTAAAAAGCTACTAGTAACCTATATCTATATGGTATTTGCGAAGTATAGCGAAGCTCCATCTAAATTTTTAATTTAGGTGGAGAGGTTCACTATCTGCTATATGTTAAACTAACGTATATAAAGAAGATAGTCTATCGTATATAAAGAAGATAGTCTATTAAACAGGAGGTAACTTAGATGTCAGTGGAAGAATGTGTTTTAGAAAATAAACTCTGTGATAATTGTGGTGAATGTTTAATTTGTGATTTAGATAAAAACAAAGAATGTAATAACTGTATGGATTGTATCGATATTGAAGCTGATTTTAGTGCAATTGAGATAGATGATGTCATTTATGATGAGGAATGAGTGAAATAGTTGGAACTAAGAAGCTCTTGCCATATGGCAAGAGCTTTAATTTTATCAATTGCAAAAATGTGAGAGCAAGGAGTTAAATAGGATGAAATCTAGATTATTATATAAAGGATTGGCTTTGTTTTCTTTTCTGCTAGGACTATTAATTATATTCTTTTTTGCTAATTATCCCTTTATTAGAGGGGCTATCGGTGATCTGCTTATTGTAGTCTTTACTTATTTCTTGATTAAATCTTTTTATAAATTAGATTCTAAACTACTGAGTTTTATTGTAATATTAATTTTCTTTCTGTTAGAAGGACTCCAATATTTTAATTTTGTTGAGTATCTAGGTTTATCTAAAAATAAAATAGCCAAAATAGTGTTAGGGGCAACCTTTGACCCTGTTGATTTACTCTTTTATCTTTTAGGAGGAATTATAGCTTATTGCCTAGATATTATGTTAATTGAGCCTGGGCAAAAGAAGATAAATAATATATGATAGAATCTAAAATTCATTCAATGATTCTCAAAAACAAGATTGCTTTGGAATGTACAAATCTACAGTAAAAATTATAATTTTCCATTTTTAAGCTCTGTGCTTTAGTGTAGTAAAGTATATACTTTCGGCTGCCAACACTCATTAAATCAATATATGGAACATAAAAATTCAAATTAATTCGTTGCTAAATTAATTTAGATTCTACGAATCAAAAACAGAAGTTATAAATCGATATTTTTAAGTACTTATTGTTTTAAATTCGTGATAATTATAGACAAACAACTTTAGAATAAAACAATAGAAGGATAATGCGATACTTTTGAGTTGATAGTTGATAGTTGATAGTGTATAGTGGATAGTGGATAGTTAAAGGACTAAAAACCTATATTTAAATGGTTTTGAACTTAACTATCAACTGTCAATTATCAACTATACACTGAAGTAAAAAGTATCGCTATATATCCATTAAACTACACTTTAGACTTGGAGATCTATAGAAACCCAATAGATAGGGAGTTATATTTTGATTTAATTTTAGAAGCTAGTGTACATAAATCAAAAGAGGGGAGTGGCATAACACCTCTTTATTATTTCGTAAAATGTGAATTTTGCGAAAATGTAAGAGAAAAGAGGAGTGGAAAGCTGATGATTTGAATTATATCATTAAAAATATTATAATTTAGATATACAAAGCAATTCAATTATTTCGGAGGTGCAATTACTTTGCGACAAAATTTAAAGTATAAACAAGCAGTTAAGAGTTTTATCAAATATTTAATCGCCGAACGCGGTTATTCCAAATTAACTATCAAAGAATATAAATCAGATTTAAGTCTATTTGCTAGATATCTCAAGGATGAATTTGATTGTGATGTTGATAAACTAACCATAGGTGAAATCGACCAATTCCAATTAACTGAGTTCTTAAGTGATATAATCTTAATCAATGATAATTCAGCTGCTACCCGTAATCGAAAATTATATAGCTTACGTTCCTTTTTTAACTTTTTAGTTAAAAGGAATCTATTATCCCATAATCCTACTTTGGCCATAGATGCTACCAAAGTAAATCTAAAATCTGAACCAGTCTACTTAAAAGGGACTGATATTAATGATTACCTAAAAGCTATAGAGAATTATAATTCTAAGGCCTGCAGTCGGGATTTGGCAATTAATAAGATGTTTCTATATTGTGGATTGCGTATTTCTGAGTTAGTCAACTTAGATCTTGATGATATCAATTATGAGGATAGGTCGATTAAGTTTTATGGTAAAGGTAATAAAGAACGCTATGTTCCTTTGCATCAAGAAGTTATTTTAGCTATCAAGAATTATTTACCAGATCGAGCTAAAATCAAACCCAATAATCAAGATGCTGTACAAGCATTATTTTTATCAAGTCATGGTAACAGAATCAATATTAGAACAGTTCAGATTATGGTTAAAAAATATGCTAAACTTGCTGGTGTTAAAAACGCCAATGATGTAACACCCCATAAATTACGCCATACTTTTGCTTCTATGCTTTATAAAGAAACTAAGGATTTAAGGGTTTTACAAGAATTATTGGGTCATAGCAATATCTCTACAACCCAAATTTATACCCATACTGATAAAGAAGAACGAAAAAATGCTGTTGAACAACTACCAAAACTATAACTACATCATCTGGAAGGTATCCTTTAAAGTATTTTCATAATCTTGAAGATTGTAAGTTGCTATCATTACTATAGTGTCCATTGTATCTATTAAGAAATCTTCATCCACATCGTTATAATTTTCACTAACTTCTATGATATCTTCTTGGATGATTTCTAAATTCTTAATCTCTTCCTCTATCTTAGATATGGGATTTAATTGGTAGCTTTGATACTGTTCTACAATGAACTTAACTTCATCTTTTTCTGGGAAGTTGTTGATTAACTCAATATTAAGTTTATTGATATCCATCATCTTGTTTAATAATTTGCTTCCTGTCTGTAATAGCTGTAAATCTTGATATTCTTGATAAATCACATAATCAGATAAATTAATCATATCTTGTAATAGATTGAACTGATGGTCCATTAATTTATCATAATTATTAGTAATGTCTTGGAAGTCTGTTTGCATACTCTATCACCTCTATTTTGTTAATGCTATTATCTCTTATTTTAGATTACCCTTTATCATAACAGCAAATACATTTCCAGTATAAAAAGCTAGAAATCGAACATCCTATTATTAGGAGGTGATTTTATGGCAAACATGAAATGTATTGAAGTAGCTTGTAATGTCAATAATTGTCATTACTATGGCGAGGGAGATATCTGTACAGCAAATAAAATTCAAGTAAGTAATATTCAATTTGGAACTAAAATGGGAGATATGGAAGCTGGTAGACTTGATAAACCTGCACCATCATCTGATTCCCACTCTACTCAATGTGTAACCTTTAAACCTAAGCAATAATAAATTTTAAATCTACTATTTCATAAAGACGGAGTTTATAAACTCCGTCTTTATTCTTTATCTTTAACTATTAATAGTTTATATATCTCTTTAAGTTCAGCCTCTTCAAAAGCTGTAATTTGCTTCTTATCCCGTTTGGCCTTTAAATTTTTCGCAACTCTAATTAGATGTTCTATCTCGTTATCTTTCATACCTCCTCCCCCTTAATCAATACTACTTACTCCAATATATTTGAGATCAAACCATTTCGTTACTGTTAACAACTGTTAACCATGAATAAAAAGGTCACCTATATAGGTGACCTTTTTAGAAGTGATTATTAAATTCTTAATCCTTTAATTGAAGAAATCGCTGATCTTCTCCTTCAATCCTTCAATTGATAAGTTCTGCTCCACAATTAAATCTTTTACCTCTTTAATTGTATTATTTATCTCTACTTTAATCTGTTTAAACTCATCGCTATCAACTAAATGTTCTTTGGATAACTTAATACCTTCTGAAAAGTCCTGTAAAGCTTCTTTAAATAACTCTTTAGCTTTGTCATCCTCATCTTTTTTGAACATATCTTTTGCTTCTAAGAGCCTTTCATAAGAGTTGCGAAATTTCAACCTAACCTTATCCTTATTAGAAGCAAATAAATAAGTAATCCTCTCACCTGTCTTATCTAGAAAATAAAAAGGTGAGTCAGGACTAAGCCCTTTCTTAGGTAGAGATTCTCCTTCTTTGGCTAGCACAGGAATATTAATTAAAGTAAATATTAGTGTAATTACAATTATTTTTTTAAGCAACCTTCTCACCTCCCTTATAACTTATTCCACAGAAATCTTCTTAATCCTCTTAAATTATTTATAAGGTTTCTTAATTGCTAGAGATATTTATTAAAAGAAAAAGTAATAAATATAATCTTAATCTTAATAAACTATAATATAACTTCTACTAATAAAGGATAGGTGGACAGTGTTTAGAAAGATCAAACTACCTAACCTCTAACTACACAATAAAAAAGGAGTGATTATAATAAAGCAACAGTCATTGATTAAAGGTGCCTTTATTCTCATGGTAGCAGGCCTTCTGAATAGAGTTTTAGGTTTTATCTTAAGAATTGTATTAGTTAGAATAATTGGTGATGAGGGATTAGGCTTATTTCAGATGGTCTTTCCTATCTTTGTAACCTGCTCTATCATCACTACTCTGGGTTTACCTGTAGCTATCTCCAAATTTGTATCTGAGGAGGTCGCCCAAAACAGGTACAGAAATGCTTTGAAAATCTTTAAAATTTCACTAATAATTGTAGCAGTCAGTAGTATATTATTAGTATCTTTATTTGCTAAAAATACCGAATTTATTGCAAATAATCTATTAAATAATAACAGAACAAACCATATTCTCTTAGCGGTTGCACCAGCCTTGCTCTTTGTTAGTATATCATCAATCTTGAGAGGGTTTTTTCAAGGATTAAGGATTATGACCCCTACAGCTGTTTCACAGATTATTGAACAGATAGCCAGAATGACCATTACCCTATTATTATTATTAAAATTGCTAGATAGCTCTTTAAAATCTAAAACTTTAGCACCAGCAATTGGAACATCGGCAGGAGAATTTGTAGGACTATTAAGCTTAACAGTTATCTTTATGTATTACTTACCTCAGCTACGAAAATATAGAGATAATAAAAAAGCTGAATCTACGATGAGCATCCTAAAAAATCTAATAAAATTTGGGATACCAATCACCATTGGAAGAATAGTTGCTTCATTAATGTATACTATAGAAGCAATAACCATTCCAGGTAAATTACAGCAGGTTGGTTATAGCATCTCTGAAGCTACCTCCTTATATGGTCAACTTTCAGGAATGGTCTTACAACTAATCTACTTACCCACTATTATTACTATAGCCTTAAGTTCTAATCTCGTTCCAGCAATCTCTGAATCCTTAGCCCAAAATAATGAGAAAGCAATTAGAAAGAGAGCTCAAGAAGCTATTAGGCTCACCTTCTATTTTGGACTATTGGCTGTTAGTATTCTCTTTATAGTACCTAATGAAATCTGTAATCTCTTCTTTGGTCACCCACAAAGTGGAGATATTTTAAGGATAATAGCAATTCCGGCCATTTTCTTATATTTAGCACAGATCTCTGGAGGGATATTACAAGGATTAGGTGAACCAAATCTAGTAGTAAAGAACTCTGTTATTGGTTTGCTAGCAGAATTGGGTATGATTTACTCAGTTATTCACTTTCCCACTACCCTAGCCTTTGAGATAATCACGTTGGCAATTGGTATTAGGTACTTAATTGTTGCTTTACTCAATTTCAAATCAATCTCTAAATTTGTAAAGTTAAGACTTCCTATCAATCATCTCTTTGTCAAACCAATATTGGCAAGTGCTATAGTCTTTTTAACCCTAAGACAGGTCTATCAAGTAATTAACTATATCTCTTCTAGCAGTATTATAAGTTTAAGTATTTCTATTATCATAAGCAGTCTCTTTTACTTTACCTTCTTAGTCTGGACAAACGGAATCAGTATCGAAGATTTTAAAAAAATTAAATAGCTATAGTATTGATAAATAATAGCCACAGGTTTAAACCTGTGGCTCAAAATTTGTTGTATGCTTTATTTGATTTTCTCCATTGTAAACCCAGTATAAGCATAAATAATAGAGATAATTGGTGTAATTAAACACAAGAAGGAATAAGGTAGGTATTCCAATGCAGGTACATCTAAAGTATTAGCAATAAAGGCCCCACTTAATCCCCAAGGCACTATCGCGTTAAATAATGTTCCTGAATCCTCTAATACTCTAGAGAGGTTTTTAGGATGTAAGTTCAACCTCTGATAAGACTTTGCATACATCTTTCCTGGTAAGATAATAGATAGATATTGGTCTGCCAATAAAATATTGACCCCCAAACAGGTTAAGACTGTAACTAGGACAAGGTTTCCTCGGCTTTTGACCATAGTAGATATCTTCTTTAAAATTACCTTTAAAACTTTAGTCTTATCAAGCACTCCACCAAAGGATAGAGAGATTAAAATTAAAGAGACCGACCAGAGCATATTATGTAAGCCACCTCTAGTAAGGAGCTTATCGATAAACTCTACACCACTTTGACTTTGATAACCATAATGCATGACATTAATCACTTCTGTTAAACTAGCTCCTTGAAATACCATCCCAAACACTCCCCCTAGCAATGTAGCCAAGAGTAAAGTTGGTAAAGCAGGACATTTTCTAATAGCTAACAGGACTACCAAAATCGGTGGAATCAATAAGAGTGGACTGATATAAAAAGATTGATTTAAATTATTTAAAATTAGATTAATTTTATTGGAATCGATTACCCCTGTTGTATATTTGGCACCTAGCACCCAATATAGAATTAGAGATATAATCAGGCTAGGAGTTACAGTATAGAACATATGCTTGATATGCTCAAATAAAGTACTCTCTGCTACTGCTGGAGCTAAATTAGTAGTATCAGATAATGGTGACATCTTATCTCCAAAAAAGGCTCCAGAGACGATTGCACCTGTAGTTATTGACAATGGAATATTTAAGCTTTGAGCGATACCAATCAATGCTACACCTACTGTTCCCACAGTTGTCCAAGAACTACCTGTAGCCAAGGATACAATTCCACAGATTAATACTGTAGCTACTAAAAAAATCTTTGGTGATAATAGGTTTAAGCCATAATAAATCATCGTCTGTACTGTCCCACTTAAAATCCAAGTCCCAATTACAGTTCCTACAATCATTAAAATCAAGATAGAAGGCAAACCAATATTGATTCCCTTGATAATACTATCTTGTATCTCCTTCCATGAATAACCTAGATATAATGCTACTAAGGCAACTATAGCTGTAGAGAATAATAATGGGATTTGAGGAGCTACTTGCAATTTTAAAATCCCTACACTTAAGATTAGTATACTTACTGCGATTACAATTAAAGCTAAGAGTAGATTTGGTTCTTTGTTATTCATCTATTCCATCTCCCTTGAAATTAATTTGACATAAAAAAGACCCCCTTGTCAGGAGGCCTATCATAGATTTACCAACTAGCCTTTTTAACTCCTGGTAACTTACCTTCGTGAGCTAGTTCTCTAAAACAGAGTCTACATAATTCGAATTTACGAATAACACCATGAGGTCGCCCACATTTACGACATCTGTGTTCTTTTCTTGTAGAAAATTTAGGTTTTCTATTTGCTTTATTTACTTTTGCTTTACGAGCCACAATGTTCCTCCTTTCCCTTCAAGAAATTATTCTATACTTATCTTGATTAAATTATCAATTAGAAAATATCAATTTATTATAACATATATCGATTTATAATACAAATTTGATTGCTATTGAACTTAATATTCCTGCAATTATTACAAATTTTTCAGATTATAACTCTTTAATTAAATTAGAGTTATTAAAACACTCACTATTACTAAAGGAAGACCAATAATAATTAATTCTATACCACTATTAAAGTCCTTCTCCTCTTTGAATTTTTTCTTATCTTCTCTCTTCTTACCTTTGTTAATTTTAAATAGGAACTCTTCTTTAATAGCTAAAAAAGATGCTAAAGCTAGCAAAATTAAAAACTCACTAAAGAGTGCATCACTAACCTTGGTTGAAGTTAGTGGTATCCCTCTAATTATAGAGATTAAAAGTAAAACACCAATAGTAGCCCCTGTAAAAACAAGCCCTGTTGTTAATAACTTCTTTATTCTCTGTTTCATTTAAAACCTCTCCTCCAAAATTTATTATATGCTAGTTTAAATTATACGTTTTAAATAATCTTTAATCAAACTTTACTTAGTTAAACAAAGTCTATAAATCCAAAAAGTATCCCATTATCTCTATATGCCACCATATCTGGATTTGACTTTAAAATCAAAATGCTATATTTTCATTAATCACTCACACCTATTTATCTAATACATATTATGTGAATAAAGCGGGTAAAGAAAAACAATCATCCTACTTATTAACATAACTAGAATTATATTCTTCACAGGTTTAAGGTTAAGCTCATATTATAATAACAAATAATCACCAGAAATCAATAGTTAATCACTACTAATTTAAGTTAGTAGAATTTAATTCTAAAATAGATATATATTGTATGTACCACTTGGGCAATCCTTTGAATATTATAATTTATCAAATTTTTAGTCTTTGATAGGAAAGGGGATTGTCTATGGATTTTACTACCTTAGTTGATGTGACTATTGAGTTGTTTAATATGGATAATAGGCAATTGGGAGAATTACAAGTTTTTTTACAGAACTTAATAGGTGATAAATTCAGAAAGGAGGTAAGGTTTCTAATGGATAAGAATTTTTTTAATGATAATGATAAAGAGATAATTCATACAAAAAACTTAGTAGTAGCAGGTGAAGAAGAATTAGATGATATAGTAGATTTATCAAAATTATCTAAAGAAGATAACTTACATAATCAGCAATATTGCGAAAAAAATGAAGAGCTTAACCTAAATAAAATAGTTAAAGAGATATTAGCAAGTGAAGAGATTATGGAAGAGATTAATATTGAAGGTATAATCGAAAGGCGGTTAACAGACTCTTCATTGCTAATTGAGTTAAAAGGGTTAAAAATAGAACTAGAAGAACTAAAAAAAGAATTAATAAATCAAAAAGAAGACTTTATTGAAAGAGCAGTCAAAAAGGTTAAAGAAGAGGAGTTTTCAAAAGTAGATCAACAACTAACAAAAAAACAAGAAGTTATCAAGAAGAATAATCATCAAAAAAATCATTTGAAAGGAGGTGAGAAAACCATGGAAGAGAAAGAACAAATAGAAACAAGAGGATGCCGTTGTGAAAAAGAAGATGCAGAAGTAGAACAAATACTCCCTGCTTGTGAAGAGCAACTAATTCCTTTCTGCTGTACTTTACTTGTTCCAGCTGGTTTTAATGTTACAGAAGATCTTATTATGAGTAATTTCGAACTTGCTGCTACCCCAGTAACAGGTTGCTTTGAATGTAGGACTGATGATTGTGAGTGTGGTCCAATAGTCGCCAATCAGGTATCGATTAAAGGAACTATTAAGTTTATTGCTGATGTATTTGGTGTTACAGGTGATGGTTTAGGAGGATTTGCTGCAATATGTTGTTCAGATGTAATCTGTATTCCAGACTTTGTCCCTGTCTGTGCAGCATGTAATGCAAATTGTACTGATCTTAGAATTGATGGTGTTGATGTCACTTCAGCAACTCAAATAGGTACTTCTTGTAATGGAGATGAAACTTGGGAAGTAAGAGGAGAAATATCCTTTGCTTGCTAACTGATAGTTGCTTATGGCTTTTTATCAAGTGTGGGGCCATCCCCACACTTTTTATTTATGATTTTATATAATCTATTTACTAATCTTAAACAAGTCACATTTTAGATAATAAGACATATTATAGAGTGATAAATTGAAGAAAGGAGGAATAATAATGCCCTGTTGTAGCAATTGTGATGATTGTCTAGATGTTCCGCAGATAGATATAAAACCTAGCGAAGATTTAGGTTTTGAAATTGAATTAATGAGCTGTGAAGTCTCTAATAACCAACGAACTTATGTCTATGAAATAACCCCTGAAGGAGACCCTGAAGACCTTAGAGATATCAGTAACATCGTACTTCCTCTTTGTGAAGAGGCCGCTATAAGTTGTTCAGTTGTTGTAGAGCCAGCAGGAACAGCACCAGATGCCTCTTGTGCATATGGAGATAATAGAGGAGCAGGTAGTGCTATCCAAGAGCCAGGCTTTAAGGCTGAAAATTTAGGAGAAAATAAGGAATCCGATTCTAAAATCATCTTAAGAGTTACCGTTAATGATCTCATAACTGAATCTGAACTTATTAGAATTGGGTATAAGTCTGGAAATGATCCTAGCGTTATCTGGCAACTTTGTGGACCGATATGTAAAACTACTACTACCAGTACTACTACCAGCACTACTACCAGCACTACAACTAGCACTACTACCAGTACTACTACCAGTACTACAAGTACTAGCACTACGACTACCAGTGCTTTCCTTCCTTGTGAAGAGCAACCAATTCCTTTTTGCTGTACTTTAATTGTTCCGGCTGGTTTTAATGTTTCAGAACAACTTATTATGAGTAATTTTGAACTTGCTGCTACTCCAGTAGATGATTGCTTTGAATGTAAAGAAGAACCTTGTGTTTGTGGTCCAATAGTCGCTACTCAGATATCAATTAAAGGTGTTATTGAGTTTATAGCTGATGTATTCTTTGTTTCAGGTGATGGCTTAGGAGGATTTGCTGCAATATGTTGTTCAGATGTAATCTGTATTCCAGACTTTGTACCTATCTGTGCAGCATGTAATGCCGAGTGTGCTGACCTTGAAATTGATTTTGTCGATGTTACTTCAGCAACTCTAATAGGTACTTCTTGTAACGGAGATGAAACCTGGGAAGTAAGAGGAGAGATATTCTTTACTTGCTAACTAATAATTGCTAATAGTTTTTTATTAAGTGTGGGGGTAATCCCACACTTTTTACTTTAACCTTAAGTTATAAACAAATATATTCACCTTCCATAAAATACATTTGATTAACCTTCATACTGCTTCATTATTAAAACATATATATAATTGAATGATTTATCAATTAAGGAGGGATTATTGATGAAAGTAGCTATTTTAACCATGTTCAATGGTCTTGATCATACTTATTCTTTGGTAAATGTAGTCGAAGAACAATTAGAAATGTTACTTAAGAATAACATTAATACTAAAGTGCTTGTCAGCGAACACTGCCCTGCTAGCGATCGAGATGGGATTTTTGCTGATCAAAGAATCGAATGGATCAAAGTTAGTAATACATTTAATGGTCAGCAGATTAACTGGGGTGACTACTCTAAGCCTGAAGGCAAGGTACATGATACTTTCTTTGATGAAGCGGAGGTAATAGCTCAGGATCTAATAGAAAAACTATCAGATGTAGATTTTTGTATTATGCATGATATTCATTTTCAGGGTTGGCACCTTATTCATAATGTTGCAGTTAGAAAAGCACAAAAAGAATTACCTAATCTAAAATTTATCGCTTTTACTCATTCTTTTCCTGCTAACCGCCCTCTTAATCCTAAATGGCCTTTTTCTGCCCGTTATACTCCAATGCCTAACACTACTTACATTTACCCTACTAACTCTGGTATCCCTGCGTTAGCTAAGCAATACAATGTTCCAGAAGGAAAATGTCGCGTTGTTAACAATAGTTTGAGTCTACTTGAAGATATGAGTGAAGAGACTAAACTGATTGCCCAAAAGACTAATCTCTTTTCACCTGATATTCTTATAGTATATCCTGGTAGATTAACAACAGCTAAGAGATTTGAAAAGGTTGCTGCCTTTGCTGGAGCCATGAAAAGAGTGACTGAAAGCGAAGTCAAAGTAATCTTTTGTGATTTTAAATCTGCCGATATTAAACCCAAAGAATATAAAAGGATGATTAAAGAAACAGGAGTTAGATTTGGACTTAAAGAAGATAATCTCTTCTTTACCTCTGATGTTGGTTATCCCCATGGCGTACCTCGAAAAACTGTATTAGAGCTCTTTACTATATCTAATCTATTTATCTGCCCCTCTTATTCCGAATCCTTTGGTTTAACAGTACTAGAAGCGGCAAGCAGGGGTAATTATTTAGTTTTAAATCAAGCCGTTCCTGCTTTAGAGGAGTTAGGTAAAAAGCTAAATGCCTACTTTATGAGATGGGATGCTCGTAATTTTGGTTTTGATACTACAGAAAATTATCATCCTTCAGAAGAGGTCTATTATCAAGAACATGCAGAAATCATACTAAATCTAATGAGGCAGAATCAACTTATCCACTCTAAAACTATAGTTAGACAACGCTATAATCCCCAATGGATTTGGGAGAATCAATTAGAACCCTTATTAGAAAAATAAAAGGAGGTGAAGAAACTGTTGTTTTAAACTTATAAATAAATAGAAAAACCTTATATTATTTTGTTAATAATTACTGTATACTTTAAGAATAAATATGATAAAATAGTATTATCTAAGGTAATTATAACAACTGAATATATAAGGTTGTAACAGGAATTAAAGCGAAAACCAAGCTCCTCTGTTACATAAAATATTCAAGGTATCTTAATTCCTTACATGCTTAGTACCCATTCGTTGGTGGGGAATTTAAGCCTTTGGAGCGATAAATCAAACCAAATTAGTCTATTTATAGACGAAATGGGTCGCTAGGAATTAGGAATGGAACACAAAATCTATTTTTATAGATTTTTATAAGTTTCTTGCAACGGGAAAAAAGTGCCCTATTATAGTTTTCTAATCCTATGTTATAATAACTGGGAGATGTCTAAACAGGCAATCAATACTTTAATTGACTCCTTAAATCATAAGCATAAAAATAGAGGTATTGAACTAGTAATTGTCAATAATGGATCGATTGATAATACCGCTGATGGTATTAAAAACTTAGAAAGTGATTATAAGGATTGCCCTATTCAAATTATTCCTCTTAATTTAAAAGAGAATATGGGATATCCAGTAGGGATTAATTTGGGATTGGCTCAATGTAGAGGTGAAATAATAGCTATCTTAAATAATGATTTGATCTTTCCATCAGATTTTTTGGATGGTTTGATTGAAGTATTGGAAAGTGATGAAGATGTTGGGGTGGCAGCTCCCTACTTGTCTTATGCTTGTGGCTCACAAAATGTAGGAGTTAACTTTGATTCTGTCGAAAAGATAAATGATTTTGCTGAAGACTTTATGAAAAATAATAGCCAGAAAATATTTCACCCTCTAAGAGTAATAGGAGCTTGTCTTGTCTTTAAGCGTGAGGTTATTGATAAAATTGGAGGAAATGACTTCTGGTTTGGCATAGGCATCTGTGATGATGATGATTTGTGCTTAAGAGTAGTACTAGCAGGATATAAATTAGCTGTAACAGGTAGTTCTTTTGTCTATCATTTGGGAACTATAACTTTTAATCAAAAAGTACATGAGCTTAACTGTGCTTTAGGCTCAAATCACCCAAAATTATCGATAAAATGGAACCTAAAACCCCATGGAGAATACCAATCTAGAGAAGAGATAATAGATAATATAAATTATAATAAAGACCTCCATTACTTCCCCACAAAAACAGCTGAATTTAGCGAAATAGAATCTCCTATTATAGAGAAGGAAGAGCAAAGATTACTCCTAGTAGCCGATTGGACTAATCATAAATCCAAATGGAAGAAGAAGTTAGCCTCAATTTTGGATAGTATCGCCCAACAAGAACTTTATCTATGGATACCTAAGCAATACTTCTTAACAGAGGAGATATCAGCTAAAGCTAAGGAGGTTATAAATTCAAAGGGGATTGAAACTGACAAAGTTAAATTTTATTATCAGAATGTGGCTCCTCTTAACTTAATAAGATTTTTAAAATCTTTTGATACTATCCTCACAGTTGAGAATGATTTTGTTAATAGATATCTAGTCTATTTAGCAGAAGAATCATCAATATCTACTAGATAAATAAAAGCCATAGACTAGCCTATGGCTTTTATTTATCTTCTTGGGATTTAAGTGCCATATATAAACAATAATTATTAACCTTATTAATATCTAAATCTTCAGTAGATAAATGATCATAATTACCTGCTTCAAATTGAAATTTAGAGAACATACTATCAGTATGCCAACAATGAATATGGGGGTGGGTAGCGATTGAATCAGTTGCAGCACTACCATAATCTAACCTTCTTCCATCAATCACAAATTCTTCTACAAAATGATTGACTGCAATTTCACAGCTGTACATAGTCGTTACTCCACTATACCATCCAGGCCATGCACCCTGAGAATCTTTAAATTCAGTTGTTAATAAATACTCTGAGAGTGATACAGCCAATTTAGAGACTTGCCTTACTAACCTTGCATTACCATAATGAGTTGACCCTAAGTTATGAACCCCTTGGTGTCTAAGACCAAAATGATCAGCTACCCTTTTAATGTTCTCTCTAACTTCATCATTGTTACTATATCCCCCCTGACCTACTGTGTATAATTGAGGATAAAAAAAGTTCCAGGCAGGAGTCAAAAAAGTATCGGCATCTGTCCTTAAAATTAAATCATAGTTATCTAAAAAATCGGCTTGGCTGCCAACTAAACAACTGATTGAATTGATAAAGCGATAATTTAAGAATACAGCTGGTTCACTTAAGACATTATATTCTACTTTAATACAATCATCTGGAACCCATGCTAAAGCTTCCTTGGTTCCAAATACCACTAAATCTGTATCCTTAGAATCTATATACTTATATGAGGTATATAGACCTTGAAGCTGTAGTTTAAGTGGTCTTTTGTCTTCAACAAAAACAACTATAGCTCTTTTCAATAAGAATCCTCCTTTCTCATCTATAAAATCAACTATAGGAATATCCATAAAAAGTACAAAATAATTTATATTCTATAAGTAGATCATTATTACAGTGGTCTTTAATATCCTCATAGTTTAATTTAGGATGCTTTCTAGTATTGATATTAGTAGGTAGTCTTTGTGAAGATAATTCTATATTCTCTTCTAATTGATATTTTAGATAATAGTATAAAGTATCTTCTGGTTTATCATCTACTTTAATAAACAATTCTGGTCCCTGCCATTGAATTATCTTATACCACTCCAATACACTTTTAACTGCTTTTTCTATATCATTCAATCCTCCAAAGTCAATATATTCTGCTCTTAGATTATAGCTATCTAGGACAGTATTTTCAGTATATAATACACTACTAATAATATCTAAAGGTTTTCTAATATTCATTACTAGATGCTCAAACTCATAATCTTTTCTATTAATTCCAACTTGACCCCATAGTTGATCTTCTTCAACTGCAAAGATCCAACTACTTATCCCATCTTTGTCTAAAACCTCATGACCAACATCATAACCAAACTCTTTAAATAATTTAGAAATAAAACCAGTACCACTTCTAGGGTGTCCTATATTTAAAAACTTTCTCAACTATATCGCCTCCTAAGATTAATATTTTTGGCTCTTCCACGACTTTTATGACAATGTATTATTTATCTTCTTAGCCACAGGTTTTAACCACCCCAAGAGTACTTACTCAGGGATTACCATCCCTTCAGGGCGCTGTGGTGGTACCCCGTGATTTGGTATAGACTACGGGTTAAAACCCGTAGCTAAATAATTATTTAAACTTATTATTATCTTTAATCACAAAGTTCGTTGTTGAACCATTTTTTATTAAGATATAGATAAACCACTCTAAAGTTTGATAACTATATTATTTCTTTAAAAACTCCTCCAAAGCAATTTGCCAATCTCTCATTTTATATCCTAACCCTTGTTCCAGAGAATAGTTCTTCAATACAGAATACTTTGGTCTACTAGCAGGTCTAATAAACTCTTGAGAGGTTACAGGTTTTACCTCTATATCTATATTAGCATACTCAAATATCTTCTTAGCAAACTTATACCAAGAGCATTCTCCATTATTGGAAGCATGATAAGTACCATATAAGTTGCTTTGAATTAGCTCTTTAATTACTTCAGCTAAATCTTTAGTATAGGTAGGAGAACCTATTTGGTCATTTACAACAGTTAACATATTTTTTTCTTCTGTTAGCCTCAACATTGTTTGAAGAAAATTATTACCATGTTTTCCATAAAGCCAAGCAGTTCTAACAATAAAATGTTTACTTACTAAACTTTTAACAAATTCTTCTCCAATTAATTTAGATTTACCATAGATATTTAATGGGTTAGGCTGCTCGAACTCTATATAAGGCTTATTTTTAGCTCCATCAAAGACAAAATCTGTACTTATATAAAGTAGCTTAGCATCACATTCTTGAGAAGCAACTGCCACATTTCTAGTTCCATAAGCATTAACTTGATAAGCTAAATCTATATTATCCTCACATCCATCAACATCTGTATAAGCAGCAGAGTGAATTATTATATCGGGATTTAAACCTTTAATCTTATTAATCGTTTCTGCTCCTTTAGTAATATCTAACTTATCTATATCCCAAGCATAAAGATCATAGTTATCTTCTAATAATAATTTTAATTCCTTTCCTAGCTGACCTTCTCCACCTGTGATCAGAACCTTCATTTAATCACCCCGTTGATTTTTGGTTTTCTGCCACCATTTCTTATTATCTAAGTACCATTGAATTGTCTCTTTAATTCCTTCTGTAAAAGTATATTCTGCTTTCCAACCTAGCTCTCTTTTTATCTTAGTAGCATCAATGGCATATCTTCGATCATGACCTAATCTATCCTTAATATAAGTAATCAATGACTCTGATTTATTAAGTAAATTTAGGATAGTTTTAGTGATTTCAAGATTAGTCCTTTCGTTATTACCACCAATATTATAGATTTCACCACTCTTTCCTTGCTGAAGTACTAAAGCTAAAGCTTTGCAATGATCCTTAACATGAAGCCAATCACGTATATTCTGACCATCACCATAGAGAGTTAATTCTTTATCAACTAAAGCATTACTTAAGAATAGCGGAATCAATTTTTCAGAAAATTGATAAGGTCCATAGTTATTAGAGCAACGGGTTATATTTATCGGTAAATTATAAGTTTTATAATAAGCTCTAACTATCATATCAGCACTAGCTTTACTTGCAGAATATGGGCTATTAGGAGCTAGAGGAGTATTCTCACTAAAGTAACCATCTGCTCCTAAACTTCCATAAACTTCATCAGTAGACACTTGTAAAAACTTAACCCCTTCTTTATACTCTCTTTCGTTTACTTTCCAAAATTCCTTAGCAACATCTAGTAAATTTTGGGTTCCTAAAACATTTGTTTCTAAAAAAAGTTGTGGATTTTCAATAGACCTATCAACATGTGATTCCGCAGCAAAATTAATAAGGTAATCTATTTCATAATTACTAAAGATAAATTCAACTAACTCTCTGTTACTTATATCACCTTTTATAAATTTTATCTGGTCTAATTCCTCCTTTAAATTATCTAAATTACCAGCATAAGTTAACTTATCTAGTACTACAATCTCTACCTTGTTTTGATACTTATTAAGTATGTATTTTACAAAATTTGCTCCAATAAATCCTGCTCCACCTGTTATTAAATAACTCTTCATCTACCATACCTCCTATCAATTATTATCTAATAATCCCTACTCCTGAAATTAGCTCAACTAGATATCTACTACGAAAATCCTTATCATTAATATACTTGTTAAGATTATCTTTATCCTTCAAAAAAGAATGGCCTGGTTGTATGTGGTCATAGTGTACATGCCAACCCCATTTTCGTTCTTGAGGATTCCACCGTGGTTTACGATGTTTAAATATCTTACGCTCTCCTTGTTCTTGAGAACGAATTGGATAATGCTTATTTATAAATTTATAAGGGCATACTTTACGATTGTTAAATTTAACACTATGCCCAGCCGAACTAGCTAATCCTACTCTTTGATCAGTCTTCTTCCAAGCTTTAACTTGTCGAAAGCTACTTTGATGTTTTCCAAACTCAAAATACCTAAAATGCTTCTCATAGTCTCCCTTTAAAAATCTATTATCAGTTGGTTGGAAATTAACTACAGTATGATCAATGGCATTATACCCCAGTCTATCAACATAAAATATCCCATCTTTTAAATTTGTATTCCAAGGAGCCATTCTGATTTCATCGGCATCATGGTGAATAAACCAATCTGCTTCCAAAGTCATAGATAACTCTTCAATCCTTTGTAGCAATTTAGTCAAATCAAAGGTTTGAGATGCTTGGGAATGGGGGAATCTTTCAACCCTAAGAAAGTTCTTAGATCCTTTAAATTTTTCAATGATTTCAAAAGAGCTATCTGTAGACCAATTATCTATTATATAGACTTGAATATCTTGATCTAGTAGTCTTTTAATCGAATGATAAATGATGTCCTCTTCATTAAAGACAGTCATAATTGCAGTAACCTTAAAATCATTTGGAGATTCTAAACAGATATTGTTATTGCCTATGATACCAAGTATAGTCTCCTTCTTGAGTTGATGATTATTATTGACTGTTAATCCAGTAAATTCAAGGTTAAAATCAAAATGGTTGAGCAAATCCTCAAACTCATCTAGATTCCATTCCCTTATATGAGATGGGTCTACTGGTGGTCCAAAATCATCAGCACCTCTCATTAAGTCCCTCTCTGGTGTAGAAATTAAACAGATAGCAGCATGATCCATTAATCTCTTTAGCTTTTCTAACAAGTACTCAGGACTAATTAGCTCTTCAATTACACCAGTACACACAATAACTGAATTAATCAAGTAATCTTTAGGAATAGATAGTTCTTCTGCTGAATCAAGATTATGTTCTAAGCAGATTCCTTTGGGATATTTTTCTTGATATATTTTTAGATTATCTTTAGAATCAATTCCTATTATATTAAAGTGCTTGTAAAGAGAAGCTAATTCATCTCCCTTTCTACAACCAATGTTGATTATATAGTTGCTATCAAACTTCTTTGCTAAGTTATGTGCCAATGAATAGACATTAGGCTGATATATTATTCCTTGCTTTCTATTAACCAAACATTCAGGCTTTACACGAGGAATATATCCTTCCTTTATAAAATAATTTTCTACACTTTCTGTCTGCGACATACCTCAAACCTCCTAATAAAAATAATTCAACCTTTATGAAACTCAGCTAAAGTTGGCAGATTTCTATCCTTAGCAGATAGTAATAAATCCTCTTCCTTTAATCCATAGGTTTGTAAAGGCCAATCTATATTTATATCTTTATCATCCCAAATAATCCCTCTATCATAATCTGGATAATAGTAATCCGTTGTTTTATACATAAACTCTACATTTTCACTCAAAACTAAAAAACCATGGGCAAACCCTTTAGGAATATAGAAAAGTTTTTTATTATCTTCAGATAAAATTATTCCATAATATTGACCATAAGTTTTTGAACCCTCTCTTAAATCTACTGCAACATCATAAACTGTCCCTTTGCTTACTCTAACTAATTTTCCTTGTGGATATTTAACTTGAAAATGAAGGCCTCTAAGTGTTCCTTTATTGGATTTGGAATGATTATCCTGAACAAACTCCATATTTAACCCTATCTCCGCAAACTCTCTTTGATTATAACTTTCCATAAAAAAGCCTCGGTCATCTCTAAAAATAGTGGTTTCTATAATATATAGATTTTTAATAGGGGTTTTGATTTTTTTAAATTTCCCCATACTAATCCCCCTTTTTTATAAAACTAACCTAAACAAATAGTCTATCAACTTACCTGTTTTGCCTACTAATCTCAATCAAATACTTACCATAGTCAGTTTTTAATAAAGGTTGGGCTAAATTCCTTAACTCTAGGGCATCAATATAGCCCAAACGATAAGCAATCTCCTCAATACACCCTATATAAAACCCCTGTCTCTTTTGAATAACCTCTACAAAATTAGCTGCTTTTAATAGTCCTTCATGGGTTCCAGTATCTAACCAAGCCATCCCTCTCCCAAATAACTCTATCATCAATCTATCTTCTTCTAAATAAAGATGATTCAAGTCAGTAATTTCAAGCTCTCCTCTAGGAGAAGGCTCTAACTTTTTAGCTTTTTCTATTACTGTATTATCATAAAAATATAGCCCTGGAACTACATAATTAGATTTAGGCTTTTTGGGCTTCTCTTCTAATGATAATACTCTTCTTTGATCATCAAAGTCTACTACCCCATAACCACTTACATCCTTCATATAATAGCCGAAGATAATTGCTCCTTCTTCTAAAGAGGCTGATTTTTTTAAAAGTTGGCTAAAATCCTGACCATAAAAGAGATTATCGCCTAAGATTAAAGCTACATTATCATTTTTAATAAAATTTTCTCCAAGCAAAAAAGCATCTGCTAATCCCTTTGGTTCTTTTTGTTCTACATATGATAATTCCAACCCAATTTGATTTCCATTTCCAAAGAGATCTTCAAATACTGGTAGATCTCTTGCCGTAGAGATAATAAGTATCTCCCTTATCCCAGCAAGCATTAGTACTGATAAGGGATAATAAATCATTGGTTTATCATATACTGGTAAAACTTGTTTTGATAATGATTTGGTCAAAGGGTATAATCTTGTTCCATAACCACCAGCTAAAATTATTCCTTTCATCACATCAATTACACCTCTTTAAATTTATATTGATTTTTCTATATATAATATGGTAACTCTATTCATCTGTTACAATAATCTATATATAACAAGAAAAAGAATTTAAATTAATTTAGCAACGAATTAAAGGTTTAAAAGATCTTGATTTAAATTCGAGTTAATTTGTGAGATTCGTTGCAAAAAATCATTTAGCTTTTTAATAATAATTTATAATATGAAATATTTATCAGTTTTTATATATAGATATCCAAGTCTAAAGTGTAATAAATCAAAACCTTTCATACCTCACTCTAACTCTCTCCTACCTTAGGAGAGAGGACTAAAGCATCTTTTAT